>NZ_JBSQIC010000048.1:0-27266 GCF_055108615.1 Tangfeifania sp.
ATCCATCCGAATCTATACGGTTTGCCATCAATGTTGCTACCTGTAAAAATGATTTTGCTCCCACTAAAAAGTTTTAAGCATTAAGACCTGAGTAGTTACCAAACTATTATTCATTTAGAATCAATTTAAACTAATCAGCTTTAATAATGTTCACTCAATTTTATTGAAAGGCGAGAAAAATAAAAAAACTAACTAACGTGCCAGATAAGCATGAGGTACAGGCCATAAATAAATTGATAAATTTAAAAAGGAACTCAAAAATAAACCAAAAAATACTGTGGGGTAAAAAAAGAAAATTATTTTTAACTTTTTATAAAACTAAACTAATAGTCTGATGAAGAAATTACTTGTTATTTCGATTGCTTTTTTCTATTTTGTTCCCTTTTCATTTTCACAATCTCCTGTTAACGTAGTTGTTATTGGTGCCCATCCCGACGATGCTGACGGCGATGCCGGTGGCACTGCTATTAAGTTTTCTGAAATGGGCCACAACGTTTTGTTTGTTTCCCTGACTAACGGCGATGCCGGTCACCACGAAAAAGGAGGCGGCGCACTGGCCAGAATCAGGCGACAGGAAGCGCAGGAAGCCGGGAAAAGATTTGGTGTAGAATACATCGTCCTGGATAACCACGATGGCGAACTGATGCCCACACTTGAAAACAGGAAAGAAGTTATCCGGCTCATCCGGCAGTGGAATGCCGATGTGGTAATCAGCCACCGGCCAAACGACTACCATCCTGATCACCGGAACACTTCAATACTGGTACAGGACGCTGCCTATATGGTAATTGTACCGAACGTGGTAACTGATACCCCGCCATTAAAAAAAAACCCGGTATTTTTATACGCACAAGACCGTTTTAAGAAACCTTATCCTTTTGAACCCGATATTGCCGTGGATATTACCGATGTGTACGACCAAAAAATTTACGGGATGGCCGCACACGAATCGCAGTTTTTTGAGTGGTTGCCCTGGACCAGCGGAAGGTTGGATGAAGTGCCCGAAACCGAAGAAGAACGGCTGGAATGGCTGGCCGGATTGCGCAAACCACAAATCACTAAAGAAATGCGTCAATCACTTAAAAAATGGTATGGCGAAGAAAAAGCGAAAAATGTAAAAGTAGCCGAATCATTCGAAATTTGTGAATACGGAAGAAGGCCATCGGATGATGAGATCAAAAAATTGTTTCCGATGTTGGGTGAATAATAAAATATAAAATAGTCCTACTCAAACTTCAACCAGTCAATTCCGGCCATGTTGCCGGGTTTGGCATTTGCATCGGTTCCAAGAATTTTTACGGTTAAAATGTGTTCTCCTTCGTTAATAACCCGGGAACCCAAATCAACCTCCACTGCCCTTACCCCTTCAGAATAATACCCGTTAAACTCCTGTCCAAGAGGATGTCCATCAAGGTAAAGCTGAATAATTCCGTAATCAGGTGCCTGGGTTAATCGTGTTGAAATCCGGTATCTGCCGTCTTCTTCGAGAATAAAACGGGAAAGCAGTTCGTCATCTTTTTCACCATGTCGCCACCACAACTGGCTGTCGCCGCTCCAGCCAAAATCTCCCCCTTGCATGCCGGCAGTTCCCGAAGGCGTTAAAACTACTTCAAGATGCTCACCTTCAATCTTCCCGTCTTCATCCACTACCGGCGGATAAATAGCCGACCGGTCGAGTGCCACTGGATTTTTTACACTTCCCACATTGTTAACTGCGTTGGTTTCAACGCCCGGGCGGGCGTACCAAAACGATGACATGGCAAAATTAATGGTTGTTTTTGCCCAATGCCATAATTCAATATTGGAATTTATTTCAGACTGAAAAGGAATGGCATCCAGTGTGCGGTAGCGCATGTTCACCGTCATTCCCGGATGAAAATTTCCGGTGCCTGTAGGCTGTGCAATAAACGGATGGGTAAACTTTTCGGGGCGGCACCAGGCATATCCATAATAATCTTCGGTACCGGTTCCGATAAACGATGGAAATTCTTCACCGTCAACAAAAATCTTTTCATCTCCCTCGCCCCACCAGGCATCGGCGGTGTTAAAAACGGTAAGTGCATCACCCACGTAAAGCCCCTGCCCTTTCAAATCCACATAATTCACATCGAAGTGCCATTTATGGTTATCCAAATCCGGGTCTTTTGCGGTATTAATCTGGTAATGTTCTTTCCATGCCGCACCAAAATACAAGCTCGTATTGCTCCATTTGTAGTTTTCCAAATCTGCTGCAACCTGCACGATCACCGTTTCTTCGCCAAAGTTTGTAAATTTAATTTCAACATTTTCTTTAAACGGCATCAACCAGTACGATTCCATTTTACCATTCTCTGTAACTTTTGTGTACCAGGTGTTGGAGGGAAAAACCTGATAGCCGGTTCCAAAAAATTCACCCACAGGAATCCATACCGTTTCTTCTCCATCGAATGAAATGGAAAGCACCGTAGAGCGAAGTGCCTGCTGAAGGTTTTCACTTTCAATAGCAGCCGACAAATAGGAAACAGCCTTTCCGGCACCTTCAAAATTGAGTGTTAACGATTCCCCGGGAGCCAATGCTTTTTCATCCGATAATTCTTTTTGATCACTTTCAGGATAACCGGCCAGCAATAACCGACCGGTTGCGTCAATAAGTTCACGGTTCTGCTGAACCACTTCGGGCGAGATGCTTTCTACTTCAGCACCTTTTTCATAGGTGCGGTAACAAATATTGTAATAAATGCTTGGGTGCCTTCCCTCATCGGTAATTTCCACGGCATCGCATTCGTAAGTTATTTTACACTGGCTGGCATAAGGCAGAGGCAGGTAGAGATTGTGCCCGCGCTGACCGTATTCTGTTTCGTGCGAAACCGACGCTGCCAGTGGTTCCTCTGCTAGCATACCGCCACTCAGCAGTTCAAGAATATCTCCTTCAATTACTGGTTCCGGTTTGTTATCTACATAAATCCGAACCGTGCCATCCGCTGCCCCTTCGCCTGCAAAAGTCATCCACCAGCGCACCACAGCGCCTGGTCCTTCAGCATCGAAAAGCACAAATTCGCGCCGGCCGTTGTTTTCTTCTTCGCGGATAAAATGCGTAAAATCAGCATTTGCCCACCAGCCCTCTTCGCCTGGTGCGGTGCTTTCGCGATCATAACTACTGAATTGTTTCAGTGTGTAGGGCATTTCGGGCAAACGTGCCAGCACTTCACGGTCAGTCATTTCGCCGAGCAGTGAATCCAATGTTACTTTCTCTTTTTTACACGATGAAAAAAGAAGCGAGGCAATAATTCCGATTAACAAGAAGGTACGGGTCATGATTATATATTTTTATTTTACTACAAAATACGAAGTTAAAAAATTGGCAGTTACAACTTCAGCCTGATGCCAATTTTTGACAGTAACGCTGCAAAGCCAATCATAGCAAAAGCCCAAACAAGCGAACCTGCAATCACCACCACCGAACTTTCCATGAATTTATAAAAAAACAACGGAAAACCGGTCATCCAAACCGAATAGTAAATAAGATTGGGTGCCAGGTAAGTGGTGAGCGAGTTTTGCCCGGCAGGTTTAAAAACTGCACTCCACCGGGTTCTTCCTGACATGAAGTCGCAATAATTAAACTTGCTGCTACCATAATTCCTAAATCCATTTCATTTTGATAGTAAAAGGATGAAATCAATTTACTACAACAAAAACGAAGTAAAAATTTGGATCATCCTTTTTCATGTGTTATTATGAATTTCAGTTTCGTTTTTTTTCCCGCAATCATTGACAACCACTTTATTTTTCAGTAACTTTAATAAGAAAACCAAAAAAAACTGCGACCATGGAAAAGTATTATTATCTCGTAATTACGCCCGAATCATTCATCGCCTCGCACCTTGCCCCTCACGAATTTGGTCACTACCTGTCGGTTGGAACCAAAAAACGCTCACGTGGCCAGAACATCTTTTTTGAAATTAACCCGGCCAAAATTAAAGATTTCCCCGAAGAATACATCAACAGCAAACTGGTTCCCTATTCCAACGGCGAACCCAAACGCTCGGTGTTTTTCGGCATTTACAGGGTGCTGGAAAGAACTCCCCTGGCTGCCCTGAAAAACCTATATCTTGCCACCGACGACGGTAAAGTACTCGAACTCACTTCTTCCGAATTTGAAGAAAAAGATTCGGATGATATTCATCTTTATCAGCAATTTAACCCGATAACTACCCGTGTGGCGAGCAAGCTTACCCCCGACGAATTTATCCGGTTTCTTACCGACACAAACAAACCGGTTTCAACACCTAAATTGTTTTTTGCAGAACTGCTGCTTAACGAACTGGCCAACGATCCGAATGCTCCGCTGCACAACCTGCCCTATCCCAATCCTGACCACCTGCGCGAATGCCTGATAAAACTTAACGAAACAAAAGGTAAGCTGACAAAAACTGTACTTCGTTTCCTGCGGGGAGATATCTCTTACCGAACCATCAAAAACGGATTTTTTATTGGCGAGAAGAAACATTTTCTGTATTTCCCGTTTCCGCCGGTTGAAGAGCTCGAATTGAAACACTACAACTGGTGGCGATCGGCACTAACGCAGCATTATTAAAAAAATTCGTTAATTTTCCCATTTATTTCAAAATCTGCTTTTATGCGTAATTTAGTTTTAGCATTGGCGTTGTTGCTTTTTTCGTTTTCGTGCAAAGACAAAGAAAATAATAACGAGAATCTGCCTGAAGAAAGTATCCTGGAGTATGGCGGCGATTTCTCCATCATGAAGAAGCTCGAAGATGCCGGCGGCGAATATAAAATTAACGGCGAGGCAAAAGAGGGGTTACAAATTTTTAAGGACAATAACTACACATGGTGCCGGCTGCGTGTATTTCACTCGCCCGACATGGAAGGCCCGGTTTGCAACGATTTGGAATACACCATTGCTTTGGCGCAGGAAGCAAAATCGTACGGCTTCAAATTCCTGCTCGATTTTCATTATTCCGACACCTGGGCCGATCCTGCCAAACAATATGTGCCGGCAGCCTGGGAAAACCTGGACATTGAAACACTTAGCGACAGTGTTTACCAATACACAAAAAAAGTAATGAGTGCATTGAATAATTCAGGAGCAGCCCCCGACATGGTGCAGGTGGGCAACGAAATAAACAACGGCATGATTTGGCCACAGGGAAAATTGTGGAATAACGATGGCAGCGCCAACTGGGATGAGCTGACGAATTTACTGAAAGCCGGAATCAGAGGTGTTAAAGAGGCAGAGAACGGAGCGAATATTCCCATACTAATCCATGCCGCAACGGGCGGGAATTTAGTTGAATCGGACAATTTCTACAGCAACATTATTCAGCGGGGAGTCGATTTCGATGTTATCGGGTTGAGTTACTACCCCTGGTGGCACGGCACTTTCGATGACCTGGAAAACAACCTCCAGTTTTTGTCCAATAAATATGAGCAGGAAATATCGGTGGTTGAAACGGCTTATTACGCCAACGGCTTTTATCCCGAGCCGGCGGAGTGGGTGCTCGATGTGCAGCCTTTTCCTCCAAACGAACAGGGACAATATGATTTTTTGATGAAACTGGATGATATTCTGAAAAAACACCCGAAAGTTACCTCGGTGTATTACTGGAAACCCGACGGTATGGATATTCCTGAAACAGGAGTTCCTTATTTAGGCAGAAGCCTTTTCAGTCGCGACGGAAATGCGTTTAAGGGAATTTCGGCGTGGGAAGCAGAAAATTAACTACTTCAGGTTTCGCCGTTTTTCGCGCCTGGTCATTTCAAGTCCTCTGATTTCAACAGGATGTACTACATTGTATTTTTGCGAAGAAAACAATAAGCCTGTTTTATTTTCGCTAATAACAAACTGAGGAATAACAAACCGTAATTCATCTGAATTCAGGCTGTGTTGAAAAATCAGCAGAATGAGTTCATTCGCATTAGGAGGGACAACGCCAATTTGCTGGCCGGCAAAAATTTTCTCATTCACTTTTAATTTTTCATCCGGGTCGATCACATTCCGGTAGCAAATGAGGGTTCCGTCGGGCTGAAGCATGGTAACCGAATTGGTCCATGTGTGGTACCAGTTTGCCGGATCGCCGTCACGCACAGCACCGGTAATTTCAACAACAGTGCCGGTACGGCTGGCAAAAACCGGATCGCCGTGTTGAACGTTGAATCCTGTTGCGTTCCACGATTCAGGTTCGTCTGTTCCCCAAAAACCATCAATATTTTGCACATCGAAAACCGAGGGTGTTTCACCAGGTTTTAGCGGAATCAGATACGGAAAATCCAGATCGGCCAGTGCCATAGGATTTGAGCGGAAAGTTTTTAACTGATAGTTGAAACGCGGCACTCCGCCATCAGGGCATCGCAACAAGGTAAAAAGAGTGTTGAATCCCGGTTCCAGCAGTTTGATGTATGGCAGCGGCTCATCAAAAGTTGTATTCTCCAAATCGGCAAAATCAACTTGCAGAAACAGTGGTGCCGGCGTATTGTTGTAAGCCACAAAATCCACATCGCCCACGCTGTTGTAATTCGCCTGCACTTCAACCGGCTGGGCGGCTGTTGTTAAGTATCCAGCAATAAAAAGGATAAAAACGAAATATTTAATCATAAAGCAAGTCATTCAAAAAAAGCGAATTTACCGTAAAAATGGAACAATTTCATCTTTCATTTCAGGAAATTCACCGATTAACCTTTCATCGGCCAGTTCAAAATCTTCAAAATGAAACCCCGGGGAAACAGTGCATCCGGCCAGTGCATAGCTGTCAGAATTTTGAAGATGTGCGGCAAACCAGGTCTTTTTCGGAACAATGACCTGGAAAGTTTGCCCAAGGTCCGGGTCGTTGCCAACCAGGTATTTTTTCAGCTTTCCTTCTTCCAGCGAAAGGATTTCGATGGCAGAACTGCCGGCATAGTAATGCCAAATTTCATCGGACTTAATACGGTGAAAAGCTGAAAAATCGTTGCCTTCGAGCAAATAATAAATAGAAGTGGAAAAACTGCGTTCTCCGCGGAAATTGGCCGGCAACCCGGTCTGGGGCACTATGTCATCCGACAAATAAATCTCCCGGAAATATCCGCCCTCGGGATGTTTTTCAAGTTCCAGTTTTTCAATCCAGTAAGCTGCTGTTTTCATTTCAACTTCTTTTTTTCGTGATTACTTTGTGGGCTTTGTGCCTTTGTGGCGAAAAAAAATTGCCACCCAAACTCCAAAACTCAAAGGATTACAAAATCTTGACATTCTTTCAAAAAAGTATTCCTTTTTCAAAAGTAAAAATTTATTTTGCTGAACCGGAACATTATAAACATGTATTCAAAAGAAGAGGCTAAAAAACTACGGCTGGAATTCTGGGAGCAGTTTGGCAAACGTTGCGAGATTCATCCGTTGCTGCGCGAACGGCGGAAAAAATGGATGTTGCACCGCACAAAAATCAGGGGCGTGGCACTGCGGTTCGAGGCATCGCGCTCCGATGCAAAAGTGATCCTGGAGCTGAGCCACAAAAACGAAGACAAACGACTGAAAGCCTACGAAATTCTGGAAAACTATAAAGTAGTTATTGAAGATGGTTTTCCTGATGGGTTAACCTGGGAATTCTTTCACCAGCGCGAGGACAGCGGACAGGAGGTGTGCCGCATTTACACGATGCTGAATAACGTGAACTGCCACCGCCGCACAGACTGGCCCGACATCTACAACTTTTTCATCGAAAACATGCTCCGCATCGAAGAAAACTTTTTGATGGTACGCGATGTGTTAAAAGAGGAAGTGGGATGAATTCAGGCAGCCGGGGCAACTATTTCAATTCCATTCTTTTTTCCTGTTTTGTGCGGTTACAGATAAAGCAGCTCCCCGATTTTTCCCATGGCTTCGGTAGCCCGTGCCTGTATAAAAATATCGGTTATGGAGTGCGAAAAAGGGGATGGTTTGATGTTTATTTCGATAATTTTTGCCCCGTTTTTTTTGGCAATTTCCGGTATTCGTGCGGCCGGCAGCACCTCAGCATGGGTGCCAATAATGAGCAGCAGATCGGTTTTTTCTGCTTCTTCGAACGAACGTTTTTTGGCAAAAGCCGGAATTTCTTCGTTGAAAAAAACCATATCGGGTTTTAAAATTCCTTTGCAAATGTAGCAGGTGGGCGGCAGGAAATTCAAATCGGCAAAACTCATGTCGTATTCTGTATTGCACTCGGTGCAAACCAACCGGCGATAAGTTCCATGTAATTCATACACATATTTATTCCCGGCTTTTTGGTGCAGGTGGTCGATGTTTTGCGTAATAATCGATTCCAGGAAACTGCGCTTTTCCATTTTTGCCAGCACTTCGTGGGCCATGTTGGGCTCAGCATCGCCAAGCTTGTCGTAAAATATTTCTTTAATTTTTTTCCAGGCCTGGAGTGGCTTTTTGTGAAAATATTCAATTTCAAGAAAAATAGGGTGTATAGAAGTCCATAACCCGCCGGTACCCCTGAAAGGCGGAATTCCGCTTTCGACAGAAACTCCCGCCCCTGTAAAGGCAACCATGTATTTTGATTTTCGGATTAGTTTTACTGCCTGTTCTATCTTTTCAATATTCATTAAAATTTTTCAAAAAAACAGGAGGCTGCCTAAAAAATTTAACTTCAAACCATTTTGTCATGTTGAGCGAAGTCTTCCGGCGGAAGTATTTTGCGAAAAATATCGGTCTTTAACTGTACTGGTTTTTCGCCTGCGCTCTGAATAATGATGGTGATAGCTTTTTAGGCACCCTCGAGTTGATATGTATGTTATTTGAATCTATTCCGATTCACCATTTAATCCTTTTTTTACCGTAACAGTACCATCTTCATTAAATCTGATTTTAAAGTTGAGTTTTCTGAAGACAGAAATCATTGGCTTATTGTCGCGGGTTGTTTCTGCAACAAGTTTTGTTACGCCCCTGATTTTCGCAACTTTCATACAATATTCAGTAATTATGTAACCCAGTTCTTTTTTCTGCCAGGCATCAGTAATTAATATGGCATATTCCATCACCTCCACATCGGGGTCGGCAATGAGGCGTCCCACACCTACAATGTGTTTTTTGCCTTCCAGTTCAACTTCAGCAACAATGGCAATTTCACGGTCGTAATCAATAAAACAGAACTGTGTCGCCACTTCGTGCGAATCGAAGTAAAAGTCGTACCTGAACCTGTGGTAAATTGATTCTTTTGAACAACTGGCGAGCAGGTCCAGCCACATGGGTTCGTCCTCTGGCTTAATCGGTCTTAGCGTCACCGGCGAGCCGTCTTTTAATTTTTTAGTTGTAATCAGGCTTTCCGGATACGGACGTAAAATAAGGTGCGAGTATTCTTTTACCGGGGTGGCCAGCACCTCTTCGTCAACCACAATGCGGGCATCAAGGGCAATTACATCTTTAGGTGTAACTATCAGCGGATTAATATCCAGTTCCTTAATTTCAGGGTAATCGGCTGCCAGGTACGACATGCGGATTAGCACTTCTACCAGTTTGTCGATATTTTTTGCCGGTGCCCCGCGGTAACCTTCCAGTAAAGGATAAATCTTCAGCGACTGGAGCATTTGCCTTGCAAGCTGTTCATTCAGTGGTGGAAATTCCAATCGCTTGTCTTTGAACAATTCGGCCGAGGTGCCTCCCATACCTACCAGCATGACAGTTCCGAATTCCGGGTCTTTTTTAATGCCGAGAATGATCTCTTCCGCGTCTTTGTTATCAACCATTCTTTGTATGGTAACCCCGTCAATTTTTGCATCAGGTCGTTTTTCAGCCGCGGTTTTTACCATATTCCTGAAAGTGGCCCTCACCATTTCTTCATCTTTGATGTTCAGGGCAACACCACCAACATCTGATTTGTGGGTAATATCGGGCGAATAAATTTTCATTACTACCGGGTAACCTTTCTTTTCAGATATTTTAACGGCTTCGTCCTCTGTAGCAGCTGGTGTGGGGTGGGTTGTATCGATGCCATAATCGTTAATCAGCATCTTCGAGTCGTCTTCGTTCAGAATTTTGGCTTTTGGAAAAACCTCTTTAAGGTATTTTTCGCGCAGTAGATTTCTGTCGTATTCAAACGATAACGGCACCTCTTTGGGGGTTTCATAAAGCATCTCCTGGTTTTTGGCATAATAAGAGAGTGTCATAAATGCCCGGATGGCCTGCTCGGGTGTTGGGTAACTCGAGAGGCCGGCTTTGTTGAATACCTGAATCCCGTCGCGCATGCTGGTACCACCAAGCCAGCCAGTCATAATTGTTTTGGAGGTTTTCTTTGCCATTTCGGCAATAGCTTCAGCTGTTTTGGTGGGGGCAGTCATTGCCTGTGGGGTGAGCAAAACGAGCACGGCATCAACTTTTTCGTCTTCCAGCACAATCCTGGTTGCTTCGGCAAAACGCTCGGGTGTGGCATCCCCCAAAACATCCACCGGGTTTCCGTGCGACCAGAAAGGTGGCAGGTAGTCGTTAAGTTTTTGCATGGTTGAATCAGAAAGTTTTACCAGTTTCCCGCCCCACGAAATAAGGGAGTCGGTTGCCATAACACCGGGACCACCAGCGTTTGTGACAATTGCCAGCCGGTTTCCTTTTGGAATGCGCCGGCGGCCAACCAGGTCGGTAAAGTCGAAAATGTTGCCAAAATCGTAAACCCTGGCCAGGCCTGCCCTGCGGAAAACAGCGTCGTAAATTGAATCTTCCGATGCCAGTGCACCCGTGTGGGATGCTGCCGCGGCTGCTGATTCGGGGAAACGACCTGATTTATATACAATAATTGGCTTTTCGCGTGAGAATGCACGTGCTGCCGACATGAAGGTGCGGGCCTTCGATAAGGATTCAACATAAAGCACAATAGATTTTGTGTTGGGATCCTGGCCAAAATAGTCGATTAAATCACCAAAGTTTACATCCATCGAGTTTCCTATTGAAACAAAATAGGAGAACCCAATGTGTGATTCATAAGCCCAGTCGAGCACCGAGGTACAAAGTGCACCCGATTGTGAGATAAAGCCCACATGGCCTTTTTCGGGCATTCCGTTGGCAAAACTCACATTCATGCTTAATCCCGGAACCAAAATTCCCAGGCAGTTGGGACCGATAATCCGCATGTCAGGGAACTTCGATTTTTCCTCTTTTACCTGTGCCTCGAGTTTTTTGCCCTCATCGCCGGCCTCTTTAAAGCCTGCCGACATGATGATGATGCCGTGGATTCCTGCTTCGCCGCATTGCCGGACCAGGGTTGGAACAAGTTTGGCTGCTGTCATAATTACTGCCAGGTCAGGAACCTTGGGCAAACTTTTTACATCGGGGTAGCAGGGAATGCCAAAAACGGCTTCGCGCTTTGGGTTTACAGGGTAAACTACTCCGTTGTATCCACCACCCACTAAATTGCGCAAGGTAATTCCACCTACGCTGTCAGGATTATTGGAAACTCCGATTAATGCAATCCGTTTTGGTTTGAAAATGCTGTCTAACTTCTTGATGGCCATTTGTATATGTTTTTTTATTTTGTTGAATATTTGTTATCTGCCTTTAAAGTTGGCAGAAATTTTTCATAAAAATCATGAAAAAAAATCATTATCCGAAATTTTTGTTCTTTGCGATTTTAAAAACCAACAGGAATTAAAAATACTAAAAATCAGCAAATTAGATGGCTGTCAAGTTGAATTATTTCTGGTTATATGTTTAAAAACAATTTTACAGCCACCTGTTTGACAACATTTTTTGTTTCCCTGACATAAAAAAACGCCCTTCAAAGAGGACGTTCATTTTATGGATAATCAGTGTTGATAATTATTTTGCTTTACGTTTTGGTGGTTTTGCAAGCAGAATGATAACTGCTCCTGCAATGCAGGCAACACCGGCAATGATAAAGGGAGTAATCCACGCTGCCGGTGTGTCGGCACCCTCGGCAGCGTCTTTAAATAATCCGGCAATTTGCGGACCGGCAATACCGGCAATACCGTAAGCAAAAAATACAAAGCCATAGTTTTTGCCTACCGTTTTGTTCCCGAAAAAATCGGCCGTGGCAGCCGGAAAGAGTGCGAAATTACCGCCAAAATTAAAGCCGATGATGGCCGCGGCAATAATGAAAGTTGAAGTAGTTGAGCCCAGCCTGTACAGCAACAGCATTACAACGCCCTGTAAAAGGCACATCAGGAAAATTGACAGTTTACGTCCGATTTTGTCTGAAACAACTCCCCAGATAATCCGGCCCAGGCCGTTAAGGATGGCATAAATTGCCATGGCTGTACCGGCAACAGAACTCGCCCAGTTCATTGTGTTGTTGAATTCAGGATTTGAAGGGTTCAGGGAACCGAGTTCTCTAAAAGTTAGTGCATCGATACCGAAAAGTTTTATGCAATAGATAACCATTAACCCGGCAAGAGCAGAGAATACAAAAGTTAAAAACAGCATATAAAACTGAGGGGTTTTGAGCATCTCACCGGTATCAAAATTAACTTCGCCTGTTGCCTTACTGGAATTGGCTTCAGGGGGAGTATAACCTTTGGGTAGCCAGCCTTCCGGCGGGTCTTTCATGAACAGGCTGCCAATTAAAACCATGGCCGCAAAAATTATCCCGTATAAAATAAATACGCTGCGTACTCCATCCAGCCCAAAAAGATGGAGGTTGTTCAGGAGTCCGCCTCCCCAGGAGCCGGCCCATTTAACCCAGATAGTTGCTCCAAAACCAAAACCGGCAACGGCCAGTCCGGTTAGCATACCTTTACGATCGGGAAACCATTTTACACCTACCGCAATTGGAACTACATACGCCAGGCCAATTCCCGATCCGCCGATAACCCCGATAAAAATAAGCTGATTGAGGAAATTGCTTCCGAAAAACCCGGCAAGGATGTACCCGAGGCCAAGTGTGAAACCACCTGCTATTGCAAGTTTTTGCGGCCCCAATGTGGCTAACTTCCTTCCGGCCCATATCATTACAAGTGCAAAGAAAAAGAGACCTGCTGAAAAAATCCATGCTGCCTCACCTGCTGAAAATTGGTAAATACCTTCGGATGATGTAAGTTGGGGAGTAAATACCGACCAGGCATAAATGGCTCCCAGGGCCAATTGGATTAAAATAGCCCCTACAACCACCAGCCACCTGTTCATTACTTTTTGATTATTCATAATTTGGTTTTTTTTGATTTAAAAGAAGAGAGGCACCTCCGTATTTATTGAAGGTACCTCTGGAATAGTTAAATTTTTATTGCCGTTTTACTTCCACTTTGGCTCCGTTTATTATTTCTTCCACAACTCCCGGGTCGAGGAGAGTTGAAGTATCGCCGAGGTTAGTGGCGTCGCCTTCTCCGATTTTGCGGAGGATACGCCGCATGATTTTTCCTGAACGGGTTTTTGGAAGACCACTTACGATTTGAATTTTATCGGGCTTCGCAATCGGGCCGATAAATTTGGTTACAGTAGCCCTGATTTCATTCTCAATATTCTCCATTTCCTCGTCGGTGAGATCCTCGCAAATTACATAAGCGTAAATTCCGGATCCTTTAATCTCATGCGGATAACCAACAACAGCCGATTCTACTACTTTAGGATGCTGGTTAATGGCATCTTCCACTTCGGCAGTTCCAATGCGGTGGCCCGAAACATTAATTACATCGTCAATTCTGCCAATAATACGGTAGTAGCCTTCTTCGTCACGCTTAGCCCCGTCGCCGGTTAAATATAAACCGGGGAATGCCGAGAAATAGGTTTGGTAACACCTTTTGTGGTCGCCGTATGTTGTACGCAGCATGCCGGGCCACGGAAATTTAATGCAGAGAATACCCTCAACACCGTTTCCTTTCAGTTCATTTCCTTCGGGATCAACAAGAATGGGCTGTACCCCGGGCAGCGGGAGTGTTGCAAACGAGGGTTTGGTAGGAGTGAGCCCGGCCAGCGGGGATATCATAATCCCGCCAGTTTCTGTTTGCCACCAGGTATCCACAATCGGGCATTTCCCTTTGCCCACAAGGTCGTGGTACCAGCGCCAGGCTTCTTCATTGATGGGTTCACCTACGGTTCCCAGAACTTTCAAAGAACTCAGGTCGTGGCTGTTAACCCATTCATCGCCCTGCGCAACCAGTGCGCGGATTGCAGTTGGTGCCGTGTAAAACTGGTTCACTTTGTATTTATCTACCACATCCCAGAAACGTCCGGCATCGGGCCAGGTAGGAACACCTTCGAACATAATTGAAGTTGCCCCGGCAAGCAGCGGTCCGTAAACAATATATGAGTGACCGGTTACCCAGCCGATGTCAGCAGTACACCAGTAAACATCTCCGTCGTTGTACTGGAAAACATTTTTAAAGGTGTATTCGGTATAGACCATGTAGCCTGCAGTGGTATGAACAACACCTTTTGGTTTTCCGGTAGAGCCCGAAGTGTATAAAATGAAAAGAATGTCTTCTGAATCCATCACCTCGGCAGTGTTGTCTGTACCTGCATCTTTAATTACATCATGCCACCATACATCACGGCCTTCTACTAAATTGATATTTTCGTTAGTGTGTTTTAAAATAATGGAATGTTTAACGGAAGGGCTTTTTTCAAGAGCTTCATCAACAATTCCTTTCATCGGAATTGACTTCGTACCGCGAAAACCGCCATCGGATGTGATGAGCATTTTTGCTTCGGCATCGTTGATCCTGTCGGCCAGTGCTGTGGCCGAGAAACCTGCAAAAACAATAGAATGGATAGCTCCGATGCGTGCGCAGGCAAGCATTGCAATGGCAAGTTCCGGCACCATGGGAAGATAAATGGCAACCCTGTCGCCTTTCTTTATCCCCATCTTTTTCAACCCGTTGGCAAACTGTTTCACTTTGTCGAACAGTTCGCCGTACGTCAGTTTAATTGCTTTTTCTTTCGGATCGTTGGGTTCCCAGATTATTGCAACCTGGTCTTTGCGGGTGCCCATGTTTCGCTCGAAAATATTCTCGGTAATGTTCATTTTGCCATTGACAAACCAATTTACATCGGGCGCACCCTCGCCCTTAAATTTCCAATCAAGAACTTTGTCCCATTTCTTATGCCAGCGATAATTTTCTGCAATGTCGCCCCAGAATTTCTCAGGGTTGGCAACGCTTTCTTCATACTTTTTAAAATATTCAGCAAGACTGGTTATTTTATTTACCATAGCTCAGAATTTAAATGATTAATGAATTATGAATTATAATTGTCAATATTCTTTTTTTCAACTGCCTGCAGGCGGTGTTTTCAACCCAACACTCCGGGTGTTCGATTTATTTTTGTCGAAAACCGGTTAATATTATTCGTGGCTATTGTAGCTTCGTATGAAACTTCGAAGTTTAAACAATTGAGAATGTATGGTAAACAAATGTTATTCACGGTACAAATTCTTGATTTTGAATAACTCTTTTTAAAAGGCTCTTAAATTAATAGAAAAAATGTTTTTTTCGAAATGAATTTAATATTTTGTATAACATCTTGTTGAAATAGAGAAAACCCCTGGTTTTATGCATGTGTTTCAATCACTTTTTATTATATTAATGGGCTTTCCTTTTCATATTTGAAGTTTTAGGTTTATTTTATGAATGTGCTAATAATCAATTTTCATGGTACTACACATAAATATGCATCGCAGCGTGCCAGTGAAATTACAGGGCTGGATTACCAAACGTGCAAGATTGTATCGTGCCACCTGGGCAATGGAGCATCAGTAGCTGCCATAAAAAACGGGAAATCAATTGACACTTCCATGGGATTTACCCCGGTGGAAGGTTTGCTGATGGGGAACCGTTGCGGCGATGTCGATGCCGGAGTGCTGATATATCTTCAGCAAAACTTTAATTTGTTGTACAGTGAAATTCAGCAAATAACAAGGAGAGTGGCTTGTTGGGGATTTCTGGTGTTTCGGGCGATTATCGTGCAGTGGAAAAAGCAGCGCAGGAAGGCAATAAAGCTGTGCGAACGGCGCTGGCAGTGTATCATTACCGGATAAAAAAATACCTTGGCGCTTATGCTGCTTGCATTGGGCGGGCTCGATCTTTTGGTTTTCACAGGCGGTGTAGGCCAGAACAGTGTAAATGCCCGGAAAGAAATTTGCAGTGAATTGGAGTTTCTGGGTATTCAGCTTTCCGAAAAACAAAACACCGAGCTGAATGGTACAGAAGCAATCATTCAGAGCGAAAAAGCCAACGTGAAAATCGTGATTATTCCGGCCAACGAAGAATTGATGATTGCCCGCGAAGTGGCAGATCTGGCAAAATGGAAGCAGAAGGACGGATTAGATTAAAATTTTTTGTCGATTCACCAGTGTAATTTTCGTTTTAACATTCGAAAGTTTTTCAACTATGGTAAAGAACATAAATAAAACTGAGAAAAGTTACCCATTGGGAAAAAGTATTGTTCTAAATTCGGGCAAAAATCCAAACTATGGAAATTCTAAACTTTGAAGATTTACTGGAACAGGTAAAAAAGCAACCCGAAAAAAGGCTGGTTGCCGTAAACGGAGTGGATGTAAATACACTGGAAGCATTGAATAAAGCGGTTGAAATGGGATTGGTGAAAGCTATTTTAACCGGTGACAAGGAGAGAATTGAAGAAACCTGCAGCAATCTGGAAATCGATATCAATAACTATGAGATAGTTCACACCCTCTCGGAACGTGAAGCCGCCGAGAAAGCAGTTGGTTTGATTCACGACGGGAGAGCCGATTTGATAATGAAAGGTTTGGTTTCTACCGATAAGTTTATGAAGGTGTTGCTGAAAAAAGAGTATGGGCTGGTACCTCCCCGGGGGATTTTAAGCCATGTGGCCCTGATGGAAAACCCGAACTACCACAAATTGCTGGTGTTTTCCGATGCCGGTGTGATTCCTTATCCCGATTTGCAGCAGAAAATTTCCATGACCCGTTACCTGATTCAAACTGCACAATCGCTGGGAATTGAAAAACCCAAAGTGGCGGTGATTGCCCCTACCGAACAAATCATCATTTCCATACAGTCGTGTATGGACGGAGCTACCATTGCAAAAATGTCGGAACACGGACAAATTGAAGGCGGCGAAGTGGACGGGCCAATGGCACTTGATGTGGCCATTAACCCGAATTCAGCATCGATAAAAGGTTTTACCTCGTCCGTGGCCGGCGATGCCGATTGCCTGCTGTTCCCGAATATTGATGCAGCCAATGTTTTTTACAAAACCAACTCGAAATTATGCAAAGCCCAGATGGCAGGAATTATTGCAGGGGCAAAAGTGCCTGCTGTTGTTGTGTCAAGGGGAGATAGCGAAAGAATAAAATTTAATTCAATTGCCATGGCCTCGTTAATCAGTTAATCAGTTTTTACGAATGCACAGAATATTAGCCATAAATCCTGGATCAACTTCCACCAAATTTGCTGTTTATTTCGACGATAAATGTGTATTGAACAAAACTATCCGGCATTCGATGGATGAGTTGATGAGTTACAAAAATGTAGTCGATCAGTTCGATTTCAGAAAAGGATTTATTATTGATGCACTGGTGGAAGAAGGCATCGACGTGGATTCCATAAAAACGGTTATTGGCCGCGGGGGACTTACCTATCCGCTCGAGTCGGGGGTTTACAGTGTTAATCAGCAAATGATTAAACATGCTCAGCAGGGAATCCTCGGTCAGCATGCCAGTAACCTGGGGCCATTACTTGCTGATTATATTGCCCAGCAAATCCCCGGTGCGCAGGCTTTTATTGCCGACCCGGTGGTAACCGACGAAATGGATGGTGTGGCCCGGGTTGCCGGCCATCCCAATTTTGAGCGCATCTCCATTTTCCATGCCCTGAACCAGAAAGCTACCGCCCGGGTTCATGCCCAAAAAGTGAACAAACAATATGAAGCGATGAATCTGATTGTGGCCCATTTGGGCGGTGGAATATCGGTAGGTGCCCACAAAAAGGGCCGGGTGGTGGATGTAAACAACGCTTTTGACGGTGAAGGCCCTTTCAGTCCCGAGCGGGCCGGAACACTTCCTGTTGGACAATTAATTGCAGCTTGTTACAGCGGCAAATATTCCGAAGACCAAATTCGCCGCATGGTTGTGGGCGAGGGTGGCTACGTGGGCTATCTCGGAACCAACAGTGCCAAAGAGGTACAGGAGCTGGCCCAATCGGGCAACGAAAAGGCAAAATATATTCAGGAAGCGTTGTTTTACCAGGTTTCAAAAATTATTGGTGAAATGGCAGTAGTGCTCGAAGGTAAAGTTGATGCCATACTCCTTACCGGCGGATTAGCTTACAACGAGGAACTCGAAAAATACATCAAAACAAAAGCTGGTTTTATTGCACCCGTTTTTACTTATCCCGGAGAAGATGAACTGGAAGCGCTGGCCATGAATGCACTGCGCGTGGCACGGGGCGAAGTGGAAGTGAAAGAGTACCGGAAGTAGCGTTTAATTCGCTGGATTTTATTCTGCCAAATTCATTTTTCTGCGGGGATTTCTCTCGATTATTTGTTAAAATTGTACACTTCAACCTAAATTGACTGTACAATGAGAAAAAATATCGTTTCGTTTTGGCAGATTTCAATCCTGATTTTCCTTGCCTTCTCATTTCAAAGCTTGCTGGCCTTTTCTTTTTCAGAAAGCGGAGAAAAAGACATTCCCAAATTAAACAACCCGGTTACTGTGCAGTACCTCAGGAAAAATCTGCGGAAATCGCAACCGCGCCTGGTTCTGAATTCTAAAATAGAAAGGCATCTGAAAAATGAGTTGAAAACCAATCCGGTAGTTCAGAATATATACGAGGCCATTCAGATGAATGCTACTGAAATTCTTGATGAGCCGCCGCTGGAGCGGGTGATGACCGGGCGCCGCTTACTTTCTGTTTCGCGCGAAATGCTTTACCGGATGAATATGCTCGGGATGGTTTATCGCATGGAAAAAGACCAGGAAATATTGGATCGGATAAATGATGAGGTGGTGGCAGTCTGCAATTTTTCAGACTGGAATCCTTCGCATTTTCTCGATGTGGCTGAAATGTCGATGGCAGTGGCCCTGGCACTCGACTGGACAGCCGGAAAATTGCCAAAAGAAACGCAGACTCTGGCTAAAAATGCATTGATTGAAAAAGGAATAAAACCGAGTTGGCCCGAAAGCGGTCGTAATCCGGGCTGGGCATACGGATCAAACAACTGGAACCAGGTATGCAACGGAGGAATGATTGCGGCTTCAATTGCCATTGCTGAGGAAGATCCTGAGCTGGCGGCCCAAACCATTTACCGGGCGCTGGACGGAATGACTCACGCTTTGGTTGAGTACTCCCCTGATGGTGTTTATCCGGAGGGCTCCACTTACTGGAGCTACGGAACCAGTTTCTCAGTTATTACCGCCGCCATGCTTGAAAGCGCATTCGGTACTAATTTCGGCATTGAGGATTATCCTTCATTTAAAGAAAGCGCTGTTTTCAGGATACTGATGAATGCACCATCGGGATGGTATTACAATTTTGCAGATTGCGGCGATAAACGCAGCGAAAACGGGGATATCACACTGGCCTGGTTTGCCACAAAAACCGGCAACGAGGAGTTTTTTGAAAAAGAACGTTTTCTTCGTCCGGCAGAAGAAATGGGGGAACTTTCGCGTCTGGCAGGTGCCGCACTTGTCTGGATTTCACAATTCGAATCTGAAGGATCAGAGAATGTGCCAACTGTCTGGAAAGGAGAAGGTGACAACCCAATTGTTGTTTTCAGGGGCGATGAAAACGATCCGCATGATTACTATTTTGGTGGAAAAGGCGGAAGGGCCACTACAAGTCACGGAAACATGGATGCCGGTTCTTTTATTTTTGAATTGAATGGTGTGCGGTGGGTCATCGATCCGGGTAACCAAAGTTATCATGCCCTTGAGAAAACAGGGTTCAATTTATGGGGAAGCTGCCAGGATTGCCAGCGCTGGACACTGCTCACAAAAAATAATTTCGGGCACAGCACTATTTCCGTAAACGATGAACTTTTCATTAACAACGGATTTGTACCGCTGGTTAATTTTTCAAAAGGGAACAATCCTGCCGCAACTTTTGATTTATCGGCATTATACGGGGACAATTTAAAAAGCGCAACCCGGAAATTTCTGAAAGACAGCCCGACTTCCATTACGATTGAAGATAATATTGAAATTTCAGATTCAACAGAAATGATTGTCTGGCAACTGATGACTGCGGCCGATGTGGAAATTGTTCCTGGCGGTGCTGTTTTACATCAGGACGGTAAGGAGTTAAAACTGGATAACCTATCACATCCGGATTTAATGGTTTCTGTTGTTTCACTCGATCCCGCTCCAATGGAACTCGACCGCCAAATGGAAGGATTGAAACGAATTGAACTGCGCATTCCGGCATGGACAGTTAAAGGAAGAAAAGAAACGATAAAAGTGAGATTGGCAGGGAATTAATTTCCCGCAGCCTTCCCGGGGCCCCGTAAGGGTTTTGGACCCCTGACGAGGTTGGATTCTTGGATAAAGATTGATGATATGAGAAATTACTTAAAATTACTGACTGCTATCGTGCTTACTGCACTTGCAACCACCTCAATCGGTGCTCCAACCGATTTTGAAATCATTAAAAAACGCGTGGTGAAAGCCCTAGTTCAGCCCGGTGTGAATGATGCTGAAATTCAGTCTCTGATTAACAATTTGCAGGAAGACGGCACCTGGCAGGGTATTGATTACGAAGATGTTTCGCGCGAGGGATTTCAGCACAGCCGGCATTATTCCAATATGGTTAACCTGGCACGGGCGTACCGGAAATCGTCTTCTGTATTTTATAAAAGCGAAGAAGTTAGGAGTGCCATTGAACTTTCCCTGAAAAACTGGGTGGACAACGACTATATATGCGAAAACTGGTGGTTCAACCAGATTGGTACACCAGACAACCTGGTTGATGTATTGCTGCTTGCCGGCAACGACCTTCCGGAAGAGTTGGTGGAAAAAGCACAGCCAATTATCGGGCGCGCCAACATTGATGCTCCTGGCGCTCGACCGGGCGGCGACCGCATTAAAATTGCCGGTATTCAGGCTAAAAACACGCTATTCCTCGGCGATCGCGAAACCTTTGAAAAAGTAGTCCGGGTAATTGAAAATGAAATAAAATATGTGGAGTGGATTGGCAAAAAATACGGATATACCTACCGTCGCTATTCCGGAGGTTTTGGTAACCGGGCGGCAGGCGGTAGGGGCATTCAATACGGAAACAGTTTTCATCATCGTACCGATGGCGTAAACAACACGCTCTCTTACGGAATCGGATATGCCAATGCCTTTATAGAGTGGGCAGTTTATACGGCAGGCACACGGTTTGCTTTTGCCGAAGAAAAATTATCACGGTTAGTAGATTATTACCTCGATGGAATTTGCAAAACTGCTGTTTTCGGAAGATACCCAGATCCCGGGGCAAAAAACCGGAGCGTAAGCCGCCGCGGAACTTTGCGGCCCTACAGTGCAAAAACTGCCGAGAATTTGCTCCTCACAACCAATTACCGTAAAAAAGAATTAAAGGAAATTGTAGATATCCGAAATAAAGGAATCGCTCCCAGACTTTCGCATGCTACTTTTTTCTGGAACTCGGAACATTTTTCGTTTCAGCGGCCCGGCTGGTTTGCTTCGGTTCGGATGTATTCTACCCGCAACCATAACATGGAAGTACCCTATAACAGCGAGGGATTACTCAATCATCACCGGGGCGACGGGGCCAACCACATTTCGCGCACCGGCGATGAATATTACGACATTTTTCCGGTATTCGACTATCAAAAAGTGCCGGGAACTACCATCATGCAAAAGCCCGAATTACCTGCTCCCAGCCAGATTCAGAAAATTGGGCTGACCGATTTTGTGGGAGCAGTAACCGATGGTATTTACGGGGCGGTGGCTTTCGATTTTAAAAGCCCGCACGATCCGTTGATTGCCCGCAAAGCCTGGTTCTTTTTCGATGAAATGTTTGTTTGCCTCGGAGCAGGAATTTCCTGCAAAAACGGAAGCTATCCGGTGGCTACCACAGTTAACCAGTGCCTGCTGAAGGGCGATGTGCATGTTTCGTGGGACCAGTGGCGGGGAAAAGCTGAACGCGGCGAAAGACGATTTCCCGGGGCAGAGTGGGTGTTTCACGATGGCGTGGGTTATATATTTCCCAACATCAGCCGGACCGATCCCTACTTGATGAACAAAGAGGTTACGGGTTCGTGGCGGAGAATCAGCAAGCAATCCAGTACCCCAAGAAATGAAGTTACCAAAGATATTTTTAAACTGTGGATCGATCATGGTGTACGGCCATCGGATGCTTCGTATGAATATATCGTACTTCCTTCATCTACACTCGATGAAACCAGCAACTATTTGGGATCCGGCTCAAACAAAATTCATCTTCTGGCCAATACGCCCGAATTGCAGGCGGTGAAACATACCGGATTAGATATTTGTCAGGCTGTGTTTTACGAAGCAGGCGGACTTCAAATTTCTGAGGGCTTGAAAATAGTAGCCCATAATCCGGGAATAGTAATGTTGAAAATGAAAAACGGGGCGATTACCGAAATTTCAGTGGCCGATCCCAACCGCGAACTGGGCAGATTTCATCTTTCTGTTTCAGAAAGAATAGAGAAACATGGTGATAATTTCAGTGCTGTGTGGAATGAAAAGGATGGACTTACCCACGTTTCGGTTAAATTGCCCCAAGATAATTATGCCGGTGACAGCTTTACAATTGAACTGTAAAACAAAAAGCTCAACAAAATGAAACAAAAATTAACCATCTTACTGTTTTCTTTCAGTTTTCTTTGCTGGAACTCCCTGTCATTTGCTCAGGAGAGCGGAACAAACGAGTCGGAAAAACCCAACATCATTTTCATTTTAACCGACGACCAGCGGTGGAGCGCGTTGGGGTATTCAGGGAATCCACTGGCAACAACCCCTGAAATGGATAAACTGGCTGAAGCTGGTGCCTATTTTCGACATGCAATTGTAACAACCCCAATATGTTCTGCAAGCAGAGCGAGTATTTTTAGCGGTGTTCACGAACGCACCCATAAATACACTTTCCAAACCGGAAGTATCCGAAACGAATTTATGGAGACTGCTTATCCCAAATTGCTTAAACAGGCAGGGTATTATAACGGATTTTTCGGAAAATTTGGGGTGAATTATCCCGGCAGGGAAAAGATGTTTGATGAGGTGGAGATTTACGATCGAAACAATAGATTTAATGATTACCGGGGTTATTATTACAAAATGTTGGATGGCGACACGGTGCATTTAACGCGTTATACCGGACAAAAAGCGCTCGATTTTATTGAAAACGTTCCGGAAAATAAACCGTTTTGTCTGTCTCTGAGTTTTAGCGCGCCACATGCGCACGACGGCGCGCCGCTTCAGTATTTCTGGCAGGAAGAACCCGACAAGCTTTATCAAAATATGGAAATGCCCAAAGCGGATATCTCAGAAGATAAATATTTTGAAGCCTTGCCAAAGCCGGTTAAAGAAGGTTTTAATCGTGTTCGCTGGTTCTGGAAAAACGACACCCCGGAAAAGTACCAGCACAGTACCAAAGGATATTACCGGATGATTTACGGCATTGACCTGGAGATTGCAAAAATCAGAAAAAAACTAACGGGAAAAGGCCTGGACAAAAACACGGTGATTATTCTAATGGGAGACAACGGTTTTTTCCTTGGTGAACGCCAGATTTCAGGGAAATGGCTGATGTACGATAACTCCATTCGGGTACCTTTAATTATTTACGATCCACGCGTAAAAAAACACCTCGATATAGATGAAATGGGACTGAATATTGATGTTCCTGCCACTATTCTGGATTTTGCCGGAATCGATATTCCTGATATTTACCAGGGAAAAAGTTTGGTACCACTTGTTACAGGCGAAGAAAATGAACTCAATCGCGATACTATTTTAATTGAACATCTCTGGGAATTTGAACACATTCCGCCAAGCGAAGGTGTGCGAACTCATGAGTGGAAATACATGCGTTACATCAACGATAAATCAATTGAAGAACTTTATAACCTGAAGGATGATCCGAAAGAGATAAATAATCTTGCATCAAACCCTGAATATGCAGGTGTGCTGTTAAAACTCAGGGATAAACTGGAGCGGCTCACCCAAAAATTTGCCGATCCGAATTCCGGTGTTCCAACCGGTTTAACTGTGGAGTTCATTCGCGAACCACGCTTTACTAAAATAATCGACAGCAAACCCGAATTTAGTTGGATAGTTCCTGAAGAAGCTGTCATTCAAAAAGGTTACCAGGTGTTGGTTGCGTCTTCAAAACAAAATATTTACAACAACATTGGCGATGTTTGGGACAGTGGAAATGTACGCAGCAGTCAGTCGTCTGATGTTGAGTTGAAAGGCGATCCACTAAAAGAAAACACTACTTATTTCTGGAAAGTACGGATTTATGACAAAGACAACCGTTTGTCGGAATATTCAGCGCCACAACATTTTACAACCGGAGAATTTGGCGAAAAACTAACATCACATAACTGGTTTGAAATTGAAAAAATTAAACCGGTAAACTTTAAAATGAATGACGAAGGCATTTATTTTGCCGATTTTGGCAAAGCGGCTTTCGGAACATTGGAAATTAATGTAGCTCCTGATAATACCGAAAAGCTCACTGTTCGGCTGGGAGAAAAACTGGAGGATGGAAAAATCGACCGCAATCCCGGTGGAACCATTCGCTTTCAGGAGATAGCATTGGAGTTGGAACCGGGAAAAACAAAATATGTTATTGATTTGCCTCCCGATAAACGCAACACGAATGAAAAAGCAGTTGCGCTGCCCGATTCCTTCCCTGTAATTATGCCATTCCGTTACGCTGAAATTGAAGCGGACTCTGACTTTCCAAAGTCAGAGATTAATTTGCAAGCAGCCAATATTACCCAAATCGCCTGGTTCAACTATTTCGACGAAACTTCCAGTTCATTTAACAGTTCGGATACCATTTTAAACCAGGTGTGGGATTTGTGCAAATATTCAATGAAAGCCACATCTTTTGCCGGTGTTTATATTGACGGCGATCGCGAACGAATTCCTTATGAAGCGGATGCCTACATCAATCAGTTGAGTCATTATGGAGCGGATAATGAATATGCAATTGTACGGAAAACAATCGAATATTTCATGCAAAAACCAACCTGGCCTACCGAGTGGCAACTTCATGTTGCGCTGATGTTTTACCAGGATTACATGTACACCGGGAATACGGAGCTCATCAAAAAGTATTATGAACCGCTGAAGTACAAAACTTTAATGGAATTGGAAGTGGAAGACGGACTGATTAGCACAAAATCGCCAAAACTTGATGGTGCGTTTATGGCAAAACTGGGATTTGCCGACACTACCCAGCGCGTTCGCGATATTGTTGACTGGCCGCCAGCCCAGAAAGATACCGGGTGGGAACTGCCCGAAGACTGGCCACAAGGCGAGCGTGATGGGTTTGTTTTCAAACCGGTGAATACGGTCATAAATTCCCTCTATTTCAAAAACATGAAAATAATGGCTGAATTTGCCCGGTTGTTAAAAAAAACAGAGGATGCACTTGATTTTGAAAGCCGTGCGGCCAGGGTCAAAAAATCAATCAATCAAAAACTGTATAACAAAGAAAAAGGCCATTACATCGATGGTTTGGGCACCGACCACGGCTCGGTTCATGCCAATATGTTCCCGCTGGCATTTGGAATTGTTCCCGATGAATATAAAAAACCAGTGGCCGATTACATAAAAACCCGCGGAATGGGCTGCAGTGTTTACGGTGCACAGTATTTGACGGAAGCCCTGTACAATGCCGGAGCCGAAGATTATGCGCTTGAGTTGATGACCGCAACGCACGACCGAAGCTGGTACAACATGATAAAAGTGGGATCTACTATAACTATGGAAGCCTGGGATATGCGTTACAAACCCAATTCAGACTGGAACCACGCATGGGGAGCAGCTCCCGGTAATATAATCCCCCGAAAAATGTGGGGGATTGAACCGGTCAAACCCGGTTTCGCTGCAGTTACTATTCATCCGCAACTTAGTAATCTTAATCAAAGTTCGATTACAGTACCTACGATTAAAGGACAAATTAAATGTTCATATAAAAAACTGAACTCCGGAAATATGCAGTATTCAATTGAGTTGCCTGCCAACATGGTTGGTGAATTCAAAGTTAATTTGTCATCACAAAATATTGTAATGCTGAACGATGAAACAGTGAACCTGCTTTTTGAATCAGTCAGGTTAAAACCGGGAGTGAATGAAATATCGGTCAGAATAAATTCTTTTTAAAACAATAGGATGAAAAAGCGATTCATTCCGTTAACAGGTATTTTGATTTTCTTTTGCAGTTACAGTTGTTCTATTGATAGTCAATCGGATTCAGCTGCTGCAAACCAACCCAATATAGTTTTGATAATCTCCGACGACCAAAGCTGGACCGATTACAGTTTTATGGGGCATGAATTCATTCAAACACCCCGGATCGATCAGTTGGCATCCGAAGGATTAACCTTTACTTATGGTTACACCACGGCCCCTTTGTGCAGCCCGGCGCTTGCATCCATTGTCACTGGTTTGTATCCATACCAGCATGGTATTTTGGGAAACGATCCTGTATTTGATTTGATTCCAGTGAGAAAAAGTATTCCGATGAATGGATGAATAAGCGAAAGGAACATTATCAAAAATACATTGACAATTACAAAGATTTCAGAACCGTCGCCGATGTTTTGGGTGATAATGGATATGCATCGTTGCAAACCGGAAAGTGGTGGATTGGCAATTATAAAAACGGAGGTTTCGACCACGGAATGACGCACGGCGATACTTCCAGGGGAGGCCTGCATGGCGATGAAGGTTTAACAATTGGCCGCGAAGGACTCGATGTGATTTACAATTTCATTGATTCTGCCAGTACAAATCAGCAACCATTTTATATTTGGTATGCCCCTTTTTTGCCGCACGCACCACATAATCCGCCCGACAGTTTTAAAAAAAAATACCTTGAAGTAGCTGATTCGAGTCTTTATTACCGGATTGCGATTGAATTGCCTTATAAACTGATTTTGCCCGATGCATTAAATAAACCTGACGCACAGGTTGAATTATTTAATATTGTCAACGATCCGTTTGAGCAGAAAAACCTGGCTGGTTCGAATCCTGAAAAAGCAGAGGAACTTAGAACGGGTTTTACTTTAATAAACATCAGTATTGCAATTACTTAGACGTTATTTTTTTGATTTTGTAGCAACTAAAATATCAATCGTTAAGTTGCTGAAAAATAGCAGATTAAAAGAAAATAAAAAAATCACTTAATAT
>NZ_JBSQIC010000049.1:0-27084 GCF_055108615.1 Tangfeifania sp.
AGCGAAAAAACACTGATGCCAATTCCCAGTACAACGCTTAAAAGAAAGGTTCCGTTAATGTATTTCCAGAATTCAGAAAACCGGCCTGAAAAAAACAGCCTTACTGCTTGCAGGTTAACTGATTTGATGGAGAAAACCAGCTCTTCGTAAATACCGGTAATAAATGCAATGGTTCCTCCTGAAACCCCTGGCACAACATCGGCAGCTCCCATTCCCATGCCTTTCAAAATCAGGATAAGGTAGTTTTTTGATGTTCTTTTCATTTTATATTCTCAATCATTTTAAGAAATAACCAATACTCAATTATCAATACCAACTGCATCTCATTTTTGTTGGAAATTGAACATTGGAAATTGGATATTTTTCATTCTTGCAATTTTCGGAGCGCCAAAATAACAAAAAGAAAGGATAAATTGTTAAGAAAAACAGAAGTGGTTAATGAACTGAAAATGGAATTAAGATTGATTTTAAGCGTAGTGTTATTATTAAACGTGGGTAGTATGAATGCACAAACGAACATAAAAGCTGAAATAGTAACGTTGCAACTGGAAGAAAACGGCAATTTCCCCAACAATTCAAACCTTCCGGTTTTGCATTACAAAAATGTTTTTGATTTTGCTGAAGGCGACCCGGATTCCTCAATAGAAAAAGTTCTTGCTGCGAATAACTGGACTTTTCATTCCCTGCTGGAATAAAACCTTTCCAGTATTGACCCGTCGTTGGCTTCTTTCGACAGCGCTTCAATGGTATTTTTCGGAACATCGTAAACATCGAGCACAATCAGCCCGTCGAGGCAATTGTTGAACTTTGGATCCACGTTGAAGGCGATAATTTTTGCATTCAGTTTAATATATTTTTTCAGGAGTACCGGAAGTCCTGAATTCAGTTCGTCCAAATCACCAATAGCTTTGTCGAGCCGGTTGATGTCGTGTTCCATATTCTCCATCAGGATGTTGATGTCCGGGTTGTCGCTGGTAAACTTGTATTTGTTGCGCGGTTTTACAAGCCCGGCCATTTTCCAGTTCAGGTGGTTGCGCATTATAAACCGGATAATCAAATCTTTCGAAATTTTTGAATAATTATTACTGATACTCACCGGGCCAATCAGGTAGCGGTACTCCGGGTTTTTCAGCAGGAAATACAAAATTCCTTTCCATAGCAAAAACAGGGGCATGGGACGCCGCTGGTATTCTTTAATTACAAATGAGCGGCCCAGTTCCAGGCTCTCTTTCAATATGGGTTTAAACTCATCACTTATCCGGAAAAGCGACTGCAGGTAAAATCCGCGTTTCCCGTATTGATTCAGGATATCGTTGCCCTTACCAATGCGGTATGCGCCAACAATGCGTTTTTCGTCGTCGTCCCAAATAAACATCTGGTGGTAATAGAGGTCAAACTCATCAAGGTCTATACTGCGATTGGTCCCTTCGCCCACTTCGCGAAACGTAATTTCGCGCAATCGACCAATTTCAGTCAGAATATTGGGAATGCCCCTGGCTGGTGCGCAATAAGCAGTGTAGTTTTTTAAATTGAACAGGGTGTATTCTTCTTTAATCCTTTCAATTTCAGCAAGAATTTTATTTTGATCAACAGGCGAAATAATGGCTTCCGATTTTGGTTTGGGTTTCAGGTTATAACTGAAAAAACGCTTCACTTCAAGGGGCGTTTCCATG
Organism: Tangfeifania sp.; assembly: GCF_055108615.1. NCBI lineage: Bacteria > Pseudomonadati > Bacteroidota > Bacteroidia > Marinilabiliales > Prolixibacteraceae > Tangfeifania > Tangfeifania sp. The sequence continues at coordinate 1,674 of NZ_JBSQIC010000049.1, forward strand.
CTGTAGGTTTTGGCACGCAGAAACCGGCCAAACTGGTAAACGTCTTTAAATTTATCCTGTTCTTCCACTTTAAGCGGGTTGCCAATGCGCATTTTTATGGTTTTATGCTTTTTGTTTAGCAGTTCGGAGGGCAGGCGCACCTGGCGAAGCGACGGATGAATTTTTGCAATAATATGAAACAGCCGGCTGTTGGTTCCCTGAAAATGTACCGGCACGACCGGCACTCTTGCTTTTTTTACAAATTTTACCATTGGAAATTGCCATGCCTGGTCTGTAATGGTATCAAAAGTTCCGTAGGTACTTAGTTCTCCGGCAGGAAACAAGCAAAGTACACCGTTGTTTTTGAGGTGACTTATGGCCCGGGTAATTCCTTTGGTCCGCGTGTCAACTTCCCCTTTTGCTGCTTTTTCAAACGGGTTGTCGCTGATAAAATATTCTGAAACCGGATCTACTTTTTGGAGCAAAAAGTTGCCAATTACTTTTACATCGGGCCTCACTTTCGACAGGTATTTAATGAGCAGCAGCCCGTCGAAGCCACCCAGCGGATGATTGGCCACCACAATCAGCGGCCCTTCGGACGGTATCCGTTTTAATTCATTTTCGTCAAATTCAATCTTAAATTCAAGTATCCGGATAATTTCATCGATGAACTCAATGCCTTCTTTTGTGGCTATTTGCTCGTAAATTTTGTTCAGCTTATTAAACCGGAGAATGTACATCAGGAATTTTGCGAAGTATTCGCCACCAAAATAGGCCAGGGCAGGAGGAGCTTTAAAAATGTCCTTCAGTTTCAATAGTTCCATCTGGATTTTATTGGGTTTTTTGAAAAAAAAATTTCAACACCTACACAAAAATAGAAGGATTTTTCAATTTAACCGGTTTGGGTTGAAAAAAGTAAATGGCTTTTGCACGCATTACCGGCAACCCATCCGGTTGACCAGGCAATCTGCAAATTGTAACCGCCGGTTTTTGCATCGAGGTCGATGACTTCGCCTGCAAAATAAAGTCCTTTTATGAATTTGGATTCCATCGATTTTGGGTAAATTTCTTTGGTTGGGATTCCTCCTGCAGTAATAATTGCTTCTTTATATGAACGATGCCCGGTAATTTCAAACCGCAGATTTTTCAGCAGGTATCTTATTTTCTTCCGTTCAACAGCCGAAACCTGGTGACATTCCTTTTCAGTGTCGATTTCAAGTAATTCGATAAAAACCGGGATCATAGCCAAAGGCAGCCAGTGCCGGAAAATGTTTCCCAACTTTTTCTTTCCATGTTCATTCAAATCACGTATCAGGCGGTTGTCAAGTTTTTGTTCGTCGAGGGCAGGTTTTAAATCAATGGTAATTTCAACTTTGTTTTTCTTTTGTAATTCATCAACAACAATGCGGCTGAGCGTAAGAATTACCGGCCCGGATAACCCAAAATGTGTAAACACCATTTCGCCAAAATCTTCGCCTGCTTTTTTACCGTTTACCCAAACCACAGCCTTTGCATTTTTCAGATTTAAACCCTGCAGTTTTTGGGCTACATCGCCTCTTGTTTCAAGCGGGACCAGGGCCGGGCGGTCAGGCACTAAGGAATGGCCAACCTGCTTAGCCAGTTCATACCCGTCGCCGGTTGAACCGGTTGCCGGATATGATTTTCCCCCAGTGGCAAGGATTACGCGGTCGGCTTGTATGAATTTCCCGTTTGAAAAAACTCCCCGAACCTGATTGTCTTCCACCACTATCTTTTCCACTTTTTCGCCGCAGTGGATTTCCACATTCAGTTCCGAAACCCATTTCAGCAACGCATTCAAAACATCGGCCGATTTGTTGCTTGTGGGGAAATAGCGGCCACCGCGTTCGAGCGTTACTTCGGTCCCGTGCTGTTGGAGCAGGTCGATTATTTCTTTTGAAAAAAACTGTGAGAAAGCATTCCGCAGAAATTTTCCATTGGGTTGAATGTGTTTGATGAATTCACTCACCGGTGCATTGTTGGTAATGTTGCACCGTCCTTTGCCGGTGATTAATAATTTTCTGCCCGCCCGCCGCATCTTCTCAAGTACCAGCACGTTGCCGCCGCATTCAGCTGCCCTTCCGGCGGCCAGTAATCCGGCAGCTCCGGCACCAATTACAATTACATCGAAATTTTTCATCGCCTGCAAAGATAATTTTTACAATACAGAGAAACGTAAATCTTTTCAGCGGAATAATATTTTTCATCATTTTTGGGCTTCTGCTGCGATAAAATAATTGCGGACTAAATTATCCGATTTCATAAAAATTGATTTATTTTGTCCTTTATTAGAATGAATAAAAACAACAGATACAGTAATAAGTGGTTGCCCACTTCACGAAAAGAAATGAAGGAATTGGGCTGGCAGCAGCCTGATGTAATTCTGTTTTCGGGCGATGCGTATATCGATCACCCCTCGTTTGGAGCTGCCGTAATTGGCCGGGTGCTGGAAGCCGAAGGACTGAAAGCGGCCATTGTACCGCAACCCAACTGGCAGGACGACCTGCGCGATTTTAAAAAGCTGGGGACCCCGCGGCTCTTTTTTGCTGTTACTGCCGGTAACATGGATTCGATGGTGAACCACTACACCGCCAACAAACGCAAACGCTCCGATGATGCCTACACTCCCGGCGGGCGACCCGGGCAGCGGCCCGATTACGCCACCATCACCTATTCCAACATTCTGAAAAAGTTGTTCCCGGACGTACCATTGATTATTGGCGGAATTGAAGCTTCGCTGCGGCGACTCACACACTACGATTACTGGTCGGATAAACTAATGCCATCCATTTTGGAGGATTCAAAAGCGGATTTGCTTTTTTACGGGATGGGGGAGAAGTCGATTGTGGAATTTGCCAGGTTTGTAGAACGGGGAGTGCCCAAGGAAAACCTTACCAATATTCCGCAAACGGCTTTTATGGCGGGAGCCGAAGATGATTACGCCACCCAAAAAGAGTGGAACGAACTGGAGCTGGCATCGCACGAAGAGTGCCTTGCCGACCGGAAAAAGTTTGCCCGCAATTTTATGCACATCGAGGAGGAGTCGAACAAGATGGAAGCAAAAAAACTAATGCAGCGGGTGGGCGAAAGAAAAGCGGTAGTGAATCCGCCCTGGCCTGTTTTCCGCGAGGAAGAAATCGATCGGGTCTATGATTTGCCTTACACGCGGCTGCCGCATCCACGTTACCATAACAAGGAAACGATTCCGGCCTACGAAATGATCCGGCACTCCATCAACATTCACCGCGGATGTTTTGGCGGATGTACATTTTGCACCATCTCGGCCCACCAGGGAAAATTTATTGCCAGCCGTTCCGAAAAATCGGTTTTGAAAGAGGTGGAGAAAGTAACGCAGATGCCCGATTTTAAAGGATACATTTCCGATTTGGGCGGCCCGTCGGCCAACATGTACAAAATGAAAGGCATCCACGAAGAGATTTGCCGGAAGTGCAAACGAGCCTCGTGTATTTTTCCGAACATTTGCAAAAATCTCGACACCAGCCACAAGACGATGCTGGATTTGTATGAAAAAGTCAGAAATAACCCGAAAGTGAAAAAAGCGTTTGTGGGCAGCGGCATTCGTTACGACATGATCCTGGAAAAAACAGGCAACCCGGAAACCGATAAGGTCAACCGCAAATACCTGCGTGAAGTGATCAAACACCACGTGTCGGGCAGGCTGAAAGTGGCACCGGAACATACTTCGGACGAGGTGCTGAAGTTTATGCGGAAGCCTTCTTTTAAGTTGTTTGAAGAGCTGAACAGGGAATTCATTAAAATAAACAAGGAAGAAAACCTGAAACAGCAACTGATTCCGTATTTTATTTCAAGTCACCCGGGAAGCAATGCCGAAGACATGGCCCACCTCGCCATTCAAACTAAAAACATGAATTTCAGGCTGGAACAGGTGCAGGATTTTACGCCCACGCCAATGACACTTGCCACGGTAATATACTACTCGGGTTATCATCCGTACACCATGGAAAAGGTGTTCACCGCCCGCAGTCAGACCGCCAAAAAGGAGCAGCGCAAATTTTTCTTCTGGTACAAACGCGAATACCGGAAGTCTATCATGAGCGAACTGAAAGCCAAAGGCCGCCATGATTTGATTAAAAAGTTGTTTGGGTAACGGGTGGTGCAAACTCCGATTCGCACCTATCAAGAAATTGTTTGGGTATTGGTGCGAATTTTTCCGAAGGAATGGCTACGCGGCGATTCGCACATTTCATAAATCAGCGGCTCGTCACGTAGTGATCGTTTTGCGGGAATCCGCTGCACCAATAAAATTTTGTATCTTTCGTAAAATCTGCAGCCATAATTTATTCATCATGAAAAAAACTATACCGCTGTTTGCCGCATTCCTGATTTTTCTGGCTTCTTGTGCCGAATTACAGCAGATTGTAAACGAATACATGGAAAGCAATCGTCCGCTTACCCGGTCGGAGATTATTGCAGGCCTGAAAGAAGCATTGGTGGTGGGCACCAATAAATCGGTGAACATCCTGGGCGAAACCAACGGCTATTACGGCGATGCAGCCGTGAAAATTCTGCTTCCACCCGAAGCTGACATTATTGTAGATAATATTGGCAAAATTCCCGGCGGAAATCAGTTGCTCGATGATGTGTTGCTGCGCATAAACCGCGCTGCCGAAGACGCGGTTACGGAGGCCAACCCCATTTTTGTGAACAGCATTAAAAGCATGACAATTGCCGATGCTGCAGGAATTTTAAGGGGTGAAGATAATGCGGCCACACAGTATCTGTACAATTCAACTTACGACGATTTATTTGCACTTTACCGTCCCAAAATTGAAAATTCGCTGAATAAAAAACTGGTAGGCAATGTTTCTACCGCGCAAAGCTGGAATACACTCACCAATCGGTGGAACGCAGTGGCCATTTCGATTGTAGGCCAGGTGGCTGGTTTAAAACCCGTTGAAGCCAATCTGGATGTGTATCTGACCAACGAAGCTCTCGAAGGACTGTTCCTTAAAATTGAACAGGAAGAAAAACAGATACGGGAAAACCCTGCAGCACGTGTGAACGATTTGCTGCGTCGTGTTTTTGGATCGGTAAACAGCTGATAAAAACATAAATAAAAATATTTTTAGATTGTAAAACATTTTCCGTTGCCTTTTTAGTTAAAAATTGCTACTTTCAATTTGTCAAAAGGAATGTTATTTGAAGCCTTGCATCTGTTTTAGACATAATTTGCGAACCTGTTAATACTGATTGCCATGAAACTTGAATTTGAACGCATCGACGAAGCCAACGGACTGCTTAACCAACTGATAGAACACCATCCACAGGCTATTTTTCTGACCGATCATGACTTTAAAGTGAAGTATTTCAACAAAGCTTTTCAGAAACTGACCAAAAGCGATAAAGGTGATATCCTGGAGCATGAGTTTTGTGAAATTATGGGGTGCACTCAACGTGGCAACAAACTTGACGCAAACGACAGCTTTTGCAAGCATTGCCAAATGAGAGACTTACTCTCGGGATCCAACCTTTCGGAATTAGTGCTGATTCGTGATTTTTATATTCAAAATAAAATAGTTACCAAGCATCTCCACATCGATGCCCACCGCGTGATAATGAACGGCCACAAATACCGGCTGGTGGTAATTGATGACCGGACACAGAAACATTGATTTTTATTTCAGGACAACAACGGCAATTTACGCACCGGTTAATCGATGAAGCCGGCGTGGATGTTATCTACGGACATTCTTCGCACCACCCGATGGGAATAGAAGTTTACAAAGAAAAATTAATCATATACGGTGCAGGGGATTTTATCAATGATTACGAGGGCATCAGCGGGCATGAGCAATACCGCGGTGAACTGACACTGATGTATTTCCCCGAATTTGAGCCGGAAACAGGCATATTGAAAGCATTGAAAATAGTTCACATGGAAATCCGGAGGCTGAGATTGAACTATGCCAAAGATAAAGAAGCCAAATGGCTGCGGCAGGTGTTGAACCGCGAAAACCAAAAAATGGGAACCGGTGTCCGAATGGATGGCGACAATAATTTGTGGCTGGAGTGATGAAGATTCCCGGGTAGTTATATTAAAAAATACCCGGGGAGAAAATCAAGTGTAAGATAAAATGAATACATTTGCTTTTCAAAACCAATATAGACTTAAAGATGAGCCCACTCCGAAAACCCTTTTTAGGTAATTTTAGTAACAATAGGCTATTGATATTTAATTGGTTATAAATTATAAAATTGCCAAAATTCACTTCTCTAAGTGTACTCAAAGAGGAAATTCAGGAAAGAATTTTAATCGCGGGCAATGCTATATCAGACACGTTAATATATCGAAATGAATGTAAAGGAAAATAGTACCGTAAATTACAGGTTTACGATTATTATACCTGCATATAACGAAGAAGAGAACTTCTATACATTAGAAGAAAAACTACAGCAATTTTTGCCACATTCTGTTTTCCCGGCATGCATTCTTTTTGTAGACGACGGATCAAAAGATGACAGTCAACGCAGAATCCAGGAAATATGTGACCGTAACCCCTCGTTCTTTTATCTCCGTCTCGAAAAAGCGGGGGGTTAAGCGCCGCCCTGAAAGCCGGTATCGACCATACTTTTTCCGATTATGTGGGATACATGGATGCTGACATGCAGACCGACCCTGAGGATTTTAATCTATTGCTCCGGGATATTGAAGATTACGAAATTGTAACCGGTATATGGGCTAACCGCGAAGACTCATTTTTTTAAAATCTGCAATCGAAAATCGCAAACGGCTACCGGCGTATGATGATGCATGACGGGGTTTCGGATACCGGATGTCCCCTAAAGGTGATGCATACAGATGCAGCCAAACGTATTCCTTTCTTCAACGGTATGCACCGGTTTCTGCCTGCTTTGATACTGCTGCAAAACGGGAAGGTGAAACAGATGCTGGTACGCCACTATCCGCGTTTGGCCGGAACATCAAAATATCATTTATGGAATCGTTTATCCGGACCGTTTATTGACTGCTTTGCCTATCGCTGGATGAAAAAAAGATATATCAACTATCATGTTCATGACCATGTTTATCGTTTTATCCCTGTACACCTTTTATAAAATGTACCGGGGCGAAGACCGGAAACGAGACGGTTGGCTATTTCCGGTCTATGTGTTTCTGGCACTCTTCTCAAAAGGGCCGTTGGGTTTATTGATCCCTTTTGTTTCAACCGTCACCTTTTTGATCTACAAAAAGAAATTATCCGATTTTACACATTACTGGGGATGGAAGACCTTTCTGATTATTTTGACAGCCTGCATTGCTTGGTTTGCAGGCGTTTACATTGCAGGTGGAAATGAATACCTGAACAATCTGCTTGTCCACCAAACGGTAGGCAGGGGCATCAACTCCTTTCACCATAAAGAACCTTTTTATTATTATGCCATCTCCGTCTGGTATTCACTGGCACCCTGGTCACTGTTGGCTATCGGCCTCCTTATTGCAGGCTTGTTTAAAAAAAGAATAAACAGTACGCTGGAACAATTTTTTGCCACAATTATTTTATCCATACTGGTACTGCTGTCTCTCATCAGCTCCAAACTGGCAGTCTATTTACTGCCGGTGATTCCCTTCGTTATCTGTCTCTCAGCGTTGCTTCTCAAAAAATTTAACCCGCAAAACCGATGGATAACCATCTCAGTGGCAATACCTGCCGTTGTACTGCTACTGGCACTGCCTGCAGTAATCTATCTGGGCGGAACAGATGAGATGCGCTATCTGTCAACGCCGCTCGTGTATGCAGGAGCCGGAATACTCACCATCACCGGGTTTCTTATCATCTATCATTTATATGGAAAAAGAGATACTTACCGGTCAATCAACACCCTGGCACTGGGTTTTTTATTGGCGGTCTTTGTCATCGGATGGTCTATGCCCCGGCTGAACAGCCATTTGGGATGGAACAACCTGTGTGTAAAGGCTAAGGAGTTATCGGAAGAGCACCGGATTGCCGACTATTGGGTATATCACATTCCACGCGCTGAAAATATGGATGTCTACCTGGGAAAAGATATCATCAAAGTTGATAAAGATGATATCGTGAAGCAGCCGATAACAAATAAGTTACTTCTGCTGCCAACTAAAAACATGATGAGCGATCCTGAGATTCTCGCGGCCATTCAAAACAGAAAGCAATATCAAATCGGGAGCTATACCATCGTTGTCTTTTAATTTTGTTTTGAGATGAGTAAGAAAGCAATCGTGAAAATGACGGAGATGCAACCGGGCGATGTAGTCTCCACCTAAGCCGGTACCTCACGCCTGAAAAAGGATTTCAATTATCAACCCTTTACATTGATAGAAACGGGGATCAACAGCTTTTATCAATGGTTTACCAAATTCTACAAAATACGGTTACCTTCAAAACAGGCGCAACCGAAATATCATGAATATCCCGGAAGAGCGCCGCAAGATCAGGCCAAATGTTGAAGCATTGATGAATGAATTTAAATTTACAGTTTTTTCTCCATCTGCCAAGCGGCACCCACGCGTCCCTCCGGATATCACTCCCGCACAGCGGCTCCAAGCTGCTCGGTGTATAAAAACAAATACATAAAACAAACAAGCACCCCCAACACTTACCCATCAAGTGGACCGTAGCCGCTGGACGGATTCCCGGTTAACGTCCCTGCCACCCCAGCAGCACCGACACAAAATAGTGTCTCGGGTTTCCCGGGTAGTAGTAGCGGGGCAGGCTGCCGCCAAAAGAAGGTGCATTCACGGCCAGCATGGCAGCATGGTGAACATCGAAAATATTTTGTACTCCGGCTTTTAATTCCATCTTCACGCTCCCGAAATTTTTATGGAACGCGGCTTCAAAATTGGTTAATCCATACGGCTCGGTAAAATCTGAATTGGCATCATTCACGGGCATTTCCCCGGTGTAACGGTGCCATGCTTTCAGATGAATATTTTCCACGGGCCTGAAGTTTGCAACCAGCAACCAGGTATTGCGTGTAGTTCCGGGCAGCAGGTTTCCCGAGTAATCATTTTCGTCGTCCACAAAATCCTGAAAATGATACCTGGCAATTGTTGCATTTCCGCTCAAAACGAGTGAAGGATAGGTTACCGGATTTAACAATTCCCAGCGCAACTCTGCTTCCAGTCCGGGATGAAGCGATTTGCCTGCATTCACGCCCACATAGGCATCTTCGCCGGTGCGGCGGGCCACCAGCAGGTTTTTAATGTAAATGCGGTAATAGCTAACCGTGGCCTGTAACCGGTTGTTCCAGATTGCCCGGGCACCCGTCTCCAGGTTCCAGCCGCTTTCCGGTTTAATGTCAGGGTTGATTTGTCCTTCGGGCAACAAGGTCTCTTCAAACGAGGGAGTGGAAAATCCATGGCTCGCATTTCCGAATATTGAAAAGACGTTTGATACTTTGTAATTGGCACCAATTCGGGGCGAAAAAACCGGATTGTAGGAGCGCTCGCCTGATTGATCTCCATCGTCCGGAAAATTATCAGTATAGTTGAAACGTGTGAGATTACCATTGGCTCCTGCCGACAGGAAAAGCCTGTCGTTAAAATTCAGCTCCAGTTGTGCAAAAAGGTTTTCATAAGCTCTTTTTTCTTTATTGTCGGAAAGGGCATTTTCACGGTTTTCGTTCGACCAGGTGGACCAGTTGTATTTTTCGCGAAACAGTTCAATTCCTGATGTAAAAGTAGTTTTAGTCACCTCGGTATTCCATATTTTTTGGTAGTAGCCACGCAATCCCAGGTAATCTGAATTTTCTTTCAGCAGATTGAACGGGCGCGGCTCATCGGCATCACGGAAACTCCCGAAAGCGGCCAGCGATATTTTACTTTGCCCTGTGGGTAAAACAGTCAGCGAAATTCCCGCCTGTCCTTTGGTGTAGGCTTCGTATCCTTCAATGCCTTTCCAATTGGCGGCTGCTTTTTCAGGATGTTCCTGAAACGTGGGGTAGTCGAGCGAACTGGGAATGTATCCTTTCATTTTTGTGAATTTCAGCAAAGTCCCCAATTTTACTTTTTCAGAAAAAGAATAGTTGGAATGCAGCAAAAAATTGCTCCTGTTGGTTGAATTGTTCTCCCTGAATCCCTGGCTGTTCAAAATGGAACCCAGTGCATAAAGATCGAGTTTATTGGTTGTTGTTCCTGCCTCCAGCGTATTTTTATAAGTATTGAACGAGGCAACTGTGGTTTGGTGTTGTACAAAATCGTTTTTCAGGCTTTTGGGATGAAAAAGCAGCGTGCCGCCCAGTCCTGCACCATACAAACTGGAAGAAGGTCCCTTGATTATTTCCACCCGCTGAATGGCCGAGTTTTCGAGGTCTTCCAGCGCTGTTTCGCCATCGCCACTGGTAAGCGGGATTTCACCAAGATAGGCTTTAATTTTATTGGTGGCATACGGCGTTCGCGAACCAATACCTCTGATGGTAAGCCGGTTGGTTGAAAGCGTGCCGTGGTGCATTAAAACGCCCGGCACCTGGTTCAGGGCTTCAACAGGGGTGAGTGCGCTACCTGTCTGGAGCAGTTCCGGCATAATTAAATTAATGGGGGCAGGGGTGTTTCTTAAATTGTATGGTGCCCGGAATGCAGTTACCGTAACCGCATCAATTTCGCCTGATAGTGCGGTGGTATCCTGAAAAGTACCTTGCTGTGTTGTGTCAACTGGTGAAAAATGTGTATTCGCGCTTGTAACCGCACTCAATATCAAAAAAATAATAAGACCCGAATTTTTTAATCGCATGGCAATAATTTACCGTTTAATGATTGTTGATTTCTGTTTTTTGTTATTTTAACAAATTCAAATGTAAAATAAGAACAATTAATAAACGGGTATTTTGTTCGCATTTTTATTAAGTTTTTCAGTCACTGCGAAGGGCAATTGTTGAACATCCGCTTATTGAAAGGTATTACTAACTAAAACATTACGAAGATGAACAGATTATCTTTTCTCCTTTTTTTCTTCATTTTAATTGCATGTTCTTCAGATAATCAACAACTGACATGGCCTGAAACCACGGCTGAATCGAAACCCTGGACACGGTGGTGGTGGATGGGCAATGCAGTTGATAAACAAAATATCAGCCGCGAGCTAAACGAGATGGCCGAAATGGGAATTGGCGGTGTGGAAATTACTCCGATTTACGGTGTTCGCGGAGAGGAAGATCGTTTCATTGAATATTTGTCGCCGGAATTTTCAGAAATGTTGCAATTCGCAATTGAAGAAGCTCATGGCCTGAATATGGGAGTGGATTTGCCTCCGGGCAGCGGCTGGCGTTGCGGCGGGCCGTTTGTTCCTGAGAAAAAAGGATTGTGGTCGCTTCGCATGCACAAACAGCGAGTGAGAAAGGGCGAAATTGCTGAAAAACCTGAAGTTCCTGTAATTGCAATTGCTTCGTTTGTTGATGAAAACAACAAGACCACTGTTTTTAATCCGGATGAAAATTTTACTGCTCCGGCAAACGGAACAGTATATTTTGCTGAACGCCTGAAAAACCGTGATATGGTCAAACGCGCCTCCAACGGAGGTAAGGGCTGGGCAATAGATACGTTCAACGAAGAAATTACCGACTGGTATTTAAACGAAATCTGGGAACGCCTGGGAATTGACGAAGGTTTAATTCGCTGTTTTTTTCACGATTCGTTTGAATATACGGGCGATTTTACCACTCATTTCACTGAAGAGTTCAAAAAGCGAAGGGGTTACGATTTGGCTGAATACCTGCATGTTTTGGCCGGTGATTCTGACGATGAAGAAATTATTGCACGGGTGAAGTCGGACTACCGCGAAACGTTGTCTGACCTCGTCTTGGAATCTTTTATTGAGCCGATGACCGAATGGGCCAACAGCCACCAAAGCCTGAACCGCAACCAGGCGCACGGTTCACCAGGCAACATTCTCGATTTATATGCGGCCTGCGATATTCCCGAAACTGAAATTTTTCGCACCGTGGAACCGGGTACTGTGGATGTTTTTGTAAATAAGTTTGCCTCTTCGGCAGCGCATATTACCGGTCAAAAACTGGTTTCCTCGGAGAGTTACACCTGGCTGGACGAGCACTGGACGGTAACCACTTCCGACATGATGCGGGCCACCAACCGTTTTTTCCTGGCCGGAATTAATCACATGTTTTTTCATGGAACCTGTTATTCACCGGCTGATGCCGAGTGGCCGGGCTGGTTGTTTTACGCTTCCACGCAGGTAAATAACCGCAATCCGTTGTGGCGCGAAATGCCGGCGCTGTTTAAATACATCGAACGCAGCCAGTCGGTTCTGCAGCAATCAACTGTCAAAAACGATGTGCTGGTGTACTGGCCTTACTACGATGTTGCTGCCGGCGAAGGACGGTTGTTCAACCATTTGGGGGTTAATAAAGATGCCGGCTGGTTTATTTCACATCCCATTAATGAATTGTCGGAATCGTTAATGGACGCAGGATACACATTCGATTACATTTCTGATAAACAATTGCTGAATTGTAAAATGACAAATGGAGAAATTGTTACCGGGGGTGATGCTAAATATAAAGCGGTTGTAATTCCGAAAACGAAGTACATTCCGCTTGAAACCCTGCAGCAACTTAACCAATTTGTTGCCGAGGGCGGAACGGTTTATTTTGATGATTTTCTGCCCGAAAGCGTGCCGGGTATGTTTAACCTGAAAGCAAGAGAACAGAAGCTGGAAGCAGTAAAAGCTGGTTTCAGTGAGCATGCAGGAGATGTTGTTGATTTGCTGAACAATGCAGGAATTACAGGCGAACAATCACTTGCTGAAAAAGGATTTCATTTTTTGAAAATGGAAAATGAAAACGAAGACTGGTACATGGTTTTTAACTGCGATACAACAGCACTCGATGAGTGGGTTGAGCTTCAGTCGCCTGCGCAGGAATACTTGTTTTACTTTCCTGAAAACGGCGAAATATCGACCGCAGAAAGCAACAACAACTCTGTTCGGGTACAACTGGAACCGGAAAGATCTGTTTTCATTCGTTGCGTGAATAAAAAAGTATATGCGCCCTCTTTTACATATTTTGAACCGGAACAAAACAGCCGCGAAATTGAAGGGATGTGGAAAGTCAGTTTTGTGGACGGCGGACCGGTTTATCCGGGTGACATTGCTACTGATCAGCTTCATTCGTGGACAGAAATGGGCGATTCGCAAACTGAACGGTTTGCAGGAACTGCCCGCTACACGATTGAGTTCAACTGGGATAAAAATCAAAGTTCTGCCTTTTTGAATCTTGGCAAAGTGAAAGATTGCGCCCGGGTAAAATTAAACGGGGAAGATGCGGGGACTCTGCTGGGGCCTTCTTATAAAGTGAAAGTGGACAATTTGCAACAGGGCAAAAACCTGCTGGAAGTTGAGGTTACCAACGTGGCAGCCAACCGTATTCGCGACCTCGATATTCGGGGAGTTGACTGGAAAAAATTTCACGATATTAATTTTGTGAACATCGAATATGACCCGTTCGATGCTTCCGGCTGGGAAATTAAAGATGCCGGACTGCTTGGGCCGGTAACCCTGACTGATATTGATGAATGAGCAATTGGCGGTAGTTTTTGTTTTGCGTGTTATGGTTGATGACACCTCGGGACGGCAAAACTCAGTAAAACTTCCTTTTTAACACTTGCCATGTTATTGGTTAGCATAATGATTTTTAATTGGACTGGCCAACAACAACCGTTTAAGTAAGCAGACATCTTCAGAATGAATTGTACTTAAAATTTTCTCCCATTACCGTTTTTGTGTAGATTTGTCCTGAAAGTTAAAATCTGCCTGCACTGCAGGCTTTGTTACATTTTTAAAATTTTATCATGATGAAAATATTCAAAAACCTTTTTTTACTGTTTGTGCTAACCTTAGGTATCAGTGTTTCCGCGTTGGCACAATCTTCCGATGATGGGATGGGCGTGATTGGCAAGTGGGATCTTACCATTGTTATCGGGGACGATGATATGGAAGAGCTCGGGCTTTTCCGCCATGGACTAATGAGCGATGCCGGATTTCCCGGTTGGCTGGAAGTAAAACTTTCAGGATTTTCCACTCTTGTTGGTCGTTATGTGGGTTACGAAGGAAGTGCCCGCCCCGTTTCAAAAATCAACTATTCTCCGGAAACCGGGAAGTATAATTTTACCATCCCGCCGCAGTGGATGGATATTGAAGACCTTTACTTTGAATTTTCGCTGGAAGATAACAAGCTTAGCGGGTACATGATGCTCGATGGCCACAAATTGGAGTGGACCGGCGTGCGGGCCCCGAGCCTTAAACGCGAAGAACCACCGGTTTGGGGAAATCCTAAAAACCTGCTGGATGACAATATGTCGAGATGGATTATTCCGGCCAACAACAAATTCCGTATGAAAGACGGAGTTTTGGTCAATCAGGAATCCGGTGGTAACCTGGTGACGAAAGAAAAATTCAATGACTTTAAACTGAGCGTTGAATTTCGTTATCCGAAGGGAAGCAACAGCGGAATCTATTTGCGTGGACGTTATGAAATGCAGATTGTGGACAGTTTTGCTGTCAGCAACATAACTACCGGCGGAATCTATGGGTTTATTGCACCGGCTGTATATGCAGGAGCAAAGCCAGGGGAGTGGCAATCTTTTGAGGTTACACTGGTAGGACGGCATTTAACGTTGGTGCATAATGGAATCGAGGTGATTTCCAACCGGCCAATTCCTGGAATTACCGGCGGCTCGCTCAACAGCAATGAAGGAACACCGGGACCAATTATGATTCAGGGCGACCACGGCTCGGTTGAATTCCGTAAATTTGTAATCACTCCGGCAGTGAACTGATTCGCTTTGTGGTGATTAATGGTTAACATGGGGATATTCAAAATGATGGATATCCCCATGTTTTTTACGCATCTGCTGAAAACCAATGAACAACGCAGCAATCTGTTTTTCTGTATTCTAAGTTAATTTACTCCATCGCCGGCGCATAGATTAAAAAATGATGTATAGCCTTTTTATACCATTTTATAGACAAAATTACTCATAAATATTAGTGGTATAATGCCGATAGATGTCTAATAATCAGAAATGAACGAAGTGAAATTGATGATTAAAATTAAACACTAATTGGTATTATTTATGTGGATTTAAAACATGCAATGTATTTGCTTTGTTATTTTTGCAGAAAAAAAGATATTTATGTTGATATATATAGAAGAATATTTTTCAGAGTTGTGGTTCCTTATACTTGAAATGGCACCGTGGCTTTTACTGGGATTGATTTTTGCCGGATTATTAAAAGTTTATTTTCCGCAACGGCACATCGATAAGTATTTAGGAAAATCCAGTTTTCGGTCAGCTTTTAATGCATCCCTGCTTGGAATTCCAATGCCTTTGTGTTGATTGTTTCTATGGTAGGTGGATATTTTTATTCAATATTCAAAAAGAAAAATAAAATGGGAAAAACAGAAGTAATAACAGTTAAAGTAACCGGAATGACTTGCTCGCATTGCGAAGCCAACGTGAAATGAAACCTTGAAGCGCTGAAAGGAATTACAAATGTAATTGCCGATAACAACAGCGAAACAGTGAAAATTACTGGTACCGGTTTCGAACTGGAAAAAGTAAAAGAAACCGTCAACGGGCTGGGGTATAATTTTGTAGGACAAGAATAAGCTCCATCCAGGGAATGGAAGTCGATTTACAGAAATATACGTGATTATTTCTGATTAACTATTAATCCGGCTGAATGGCATCCTCCATTGTCAATACCTGTCCTTTCTCAAGCAGTTGGTTTTTCAGCTTTTCGTATTTCACATCCTGAACGGCAATTTCTTCGTCTATGGCCATACAGGCAGCTACTGCAGCCGATTGTCCCAAAATCATAAATACCGGTTCCATGCGGATGGAGCCAAAGGCAATGTGGCTGGCCGAGGCACACACAGGAACCAGTAAATTCCGGCAGTCTTCCTTTTGCGGGACAATTGAACCATAGGCAATTTCATAGGGCCCTGGCAGCCCAACACCAATATCGCCTTCATTTTGAACAGTTCCGTCTTCGGTAACATAGCGCTGTACATTGTGCGAGTCGATTGTATAAGAACCCATCCCGATTGAGCGGGGGGTGGGCGTGCGTTTCATCAGCTCGTTTTCGGTCATCACAAACTCACCAATCATGCGGCGGGCTTCACGCACGTAAATCTGGTGAGGCCAGTTGCCGTTGTCGGTAAATTCATCTTTGGCGAGGCCCCATTTTTGCATTTCGGTTTGAATTTCTGCCGGTACACGCGGATCGTTGGCCACAAACCAAAGCAGGCCTTTCTGGTAGGTTTCATGTTCTTTTATAATTTCTTTCCGGCGTTCGTAACTGGCCTCGGGGTAATCGTAATTCATGCCAATATTATCGCTGCTGAAGGGGCCGTGGTTGTTGGTATCGGTTTTCCGGTTGGGAATGGCATCGAATTTTTGGAACCACTCGCGCCAGCCGGCATTAAAAATGCGCACCAAAAGTTCATATTGGGTTGAATCGTAACCTTCCGGTTTGGGAAACGGAACGCGGTTTTCAGGATGATTGGTCATGCATGTCCGGAAACAGTAGGCCTGCACGCGGTGGTCGCCTTCTCCTTTTTCTCCCGGAGGATCAGGACTGATGCGTGGCAGCAATCCGCTTGAAGGATCGCCGGGAACCCAATAGGGATCAATGGGAGAATCCAATACACTGAAATTGTGGCGGTGCTGAAAAACGCCAGTTTGCACGCCATTCCAGTTCTCGTTATATTGGTCATTCCCTTCGCGTCCTACGTGGTAACTCACACCTGCAGCGGCCATTAAATCACCCTCATAGGTAGCATCCATGAATATTTTTGCCTGGAATGTTTTTCCGGAGAGAGTAGTAATGGAAATAATTTTCCTGTTGGAAGTAACCACGCCACTCTCGCGGTTTAGCCATTCATCGCGGTAAACAGTTATGTCAAACTCTTCAATGTAATTTTCAAATACCTTTTCGGCCACATGTGGTTCAAAAATCCACATGGTGCGCATGTCGCCGTCAATAGCGGGTGTGCCTTGTCCGGTATTTCCGTATTGTTCTTTGTCCATCCATTTCCATGCATCATTTGTTTGGTAATGATTGTAAACGCGGTGGTAAAAATCGCGCGCGAGCCCGCCAATAACTTCTTTTCTGCCGGTATCGGTAAATCCCAGTCCACCCGATGTGAGCCCGCCCAGGTGTTTATCAGGAGAAACCATAATTACGGTTTTCCCTGATTGGGCCACTTCAACGGCAGCAATTACAGCAGCCGATGTGCCTCCGTAAATTACAACATCAGCAGTGTAGTTTTCAGTTGAATTATTGATTGATTTACAGCTTGTAAAAAGAATTGCGGTCAGTAATAAAGTTGTTGGTAATAGTTTCATCACATTTAGTTTTGCCCTGAATATAAAAATAATTTGCCAATTGACGCAATTTTAAAAGATCTAACCATATTGGTTGCCGAAGATGAAGAAGTGGGGCGGATGTACCTCGCCGAGATATTGGATAAAAAATGTAAAAACATTTGTTTGCCGAAAATGGACAGGAGGCCGTTGCGCTTTACAAGCAACACCCTGAAACCGACCTGGTGCTGATGGATATTAAAATGCCGGTGATAGACGGTTACACGGCTACAATGAAAATAAAAGAAATTGACAGCGACGCATTGGTTATCGCACAAACTGCTTATGCACTCGCAGGCGACAAGGAAAAAGCCCTGGCAGCAGGTTGCCGCGATTACCTTACAAAACCATTGAAAAAATCGCACATGGAGGAGGTCATTCAAAAATATTTTAGGTAAACATTATAATGCCAGATTTACCACTGTTATTCCTGCGCCGCCAAAATCCACATGCTCGTCTTTAAAACTGCGAACCATTGGTTCCGAGCGAAGATAATTCCGGATGGTTTCTTTCAGAATACCTGTGCCTTTCCCATGAAGAATATGCAATTGTGAAACCTCGAACATTATAGCCTCGTCGATAAATTCCTGAATGTTCTGAATGGCTTCCTCGGCCCGCTGCCCGCGAATATCGATTTCGGGTTTAAAACTCAGCCGCCGTTCCATCAGGTTGCTCCCGGCTAAACGCGAACCTCCCTGTTTTTGTCCTTTCTCCAGCTTTTTTGCCTCATTGCTACTCAACCGTTCCACTTGTTTGCGGGGGAGTGTGGTAATCATCTGCCCGAATGCCACCACTGCATTTTTTTCGCTTAGTTCAATCAGTTCGCCGGCGGTATCTTGTCCTTTTATCCTGACTTTGTCGCCGGGTTTTAATTCCACCCGTTTTTCCAGTTGCTTTTCCGGAATTTCTTTTTTCGATTCTTCGGGACGGCGTTGGTTGCGTTTTTTTTCCCTGCGGCGGAGTTTTTCCATTTTGGCCGCAATCCGGCTGTCCGTTTCATCCGGTTTTTTTGAAACTTCTTTTTTTAGTTCGCCCAGTTTCTCACGTGCTTGTTTTGTTTTTTCTTTTTCGGCCTGCGCTTTTTTTATCTCCTGGATGGTGTTTTCAATTCGTTTGTTTACACTGGCCAGCAGCGCATCGGCTTCTTCGTGCGCTTTTTTCATGATTTCTTTGCGCTGCTTCTGGGTTTCTTTCAGCTCTTCCTCGTAATTTGCGGCCATGTCATCCAGGATTTTTTCTACCTTCCTGATTTTTTGCCGCTTAGTTTCCCAATAGCGTTTGTCGCGGTTTATTTTGCGAAGATTCCGATCAAAATCGATGTGTTTTTTACCCACTTTATTGGTGGCGGTTTCCAGGATTTCCTCCGGCAGACCTATTTTCCGGGCAATTTCAAAAGCAAACGAACTTCCCGGTTTCCCGATTTCCAGTTTAAAAAGCGGGTTCATGTGTTGCGAATCGTAAAGCATGGCACCGTTTACAATTCCTTCGCTGGCCGATGCAAGGTGTTTCAGGTTGGTGTAGTGCGTGGTAATTACGCCAAAAGTGCGCAGGCGGTTCAGTTCGCCCAGAATCGATTCGGCAATGGCACCGCCCAGCATCGGTTCAGTTCCCGAGCCAAACTCATCGATGAGAATCAACGTTTTTTCGTTACAGTTTTTCACAAAATATTTCATGTTCATCAGGTGAGAACTGTAAGTACTCAGGTCGTTTTCAAGTGACTGCTCATCGCCAATGTCGATAAAAAGCCGGCTGAAAATCCCGGTTTTGCTGCCTTCCTGCAACGGAATCAGTAACCCACACTGCAACATGTATTGCAGCAACCCGACGGTTTTCAGGCAAACCGATTTTCCCCCGGCATTCGGTCCTGAAATGAGCAGGATGTGGTTTGGTGTATCGAGTTGAATATCCAGCGGCACAATTTTGCGGTTCTCTTTTTTTAGCGCTTTTTGCAAGAGTGGGTGCACTGCCTGCTGCCACTGAATAATGGTAGTGTCTTCTATTTCAGGGCGGATGGCATCGAACTCAACTGCCAGCAATCCTTTGGCGCGGATAAAATCGATTTCTCCAAGGAATTCGTAGGAGTAAAACAAATCGTCGAGGTAGGGTCGGATGTCGTTGGAGAAATCGTTTAGGATACGCACCACTTCCCGCCGCTCGGCATATTCCAGTTCACGGATTTCATTGTTCATCTCCACGATTTCGTTGGGCTCCACATACGATGTTTTACCGGTGCCCGACTCGTCGTAAACAATCCCTTTTATTTTGCGTTTGTTCGATGCCAGAACCGGAATCACCGCCCGCCCGTCGCGGATGGAAACCGATGCATCTTCGTCCACCAGCCCGTCTTTCTGGGCTTGTTTTAAAATGGCATGCAATCGTTTCGACATGTTTGACTGCAACGATAAAATACTTTTACGGATTTGCGCCAGTTCGGGCGACGCATTGTCGCGTATTTTTCCGAATTTATTGATAATGGCATCGATGCGATCATAGATGTAGGGAAAAACCTGAACCCGATCGGTTTTCTTTTTCAGCAGCGGGAATACTTCTTCTTCCTGCTTTTTAAAAAACTGCACGATGGCACGTACCGCCTCAAGTGAGCGTTTCAAATCGAACAGTTCAGCAGGTTCCAGAAGACGACCTTCCAATCTAATTTTCTGAAGTGCCGGGCGCAGGTCGTAAAAATGGTTGGCCGGGAAGTTTTCTGTTTCGCGGATGATCCGCACAAATTCACTGACTTCCCCAAGTTGTTTTGTAACTGTTTCAAATTCATCCTGAAATTGCATGTCATGCACCCATTCGATTCCCATAGTGCTGAGGCACTTATTGCGCAGCATCTCTCGAATGCGATCGAATCCAATCTTTTCTTCAAAATGTTCAGGATAAATTTTTTGCATGGCCTTTTAAAATTTCAGCGCAAAAATAGGAAAAGAAGTTTAAAGTTAGTCATCATTCTTTTAGTCTGTCCTTCCAATTTTTCGGATTTTGATGGGTACAAAAAACACCTTTTATACATATTTCGTATTTGTCTTTCCAGACCTCATAATGAATCATATAAGGAAATTTCTTAACTGGCAGGCAACGAATGTTATCATAACGAATAACAAATGAGTGATGGTATTTTTTAACAGGTTTATTTGTTTTTTGATTGCTAAAAATTAAAGTCCTCCCGAGTTTTTCCCGGGGAAATGTTCGTGCCACTCATTCCAGAAAAGTTTCACTTCAGATTTCATCTCTTTGTGCAACGACAGAATTCCAATCAGGTTGGGAATGGTCATCAGTGCAATTGTGATTCCGGAGAGCGTCCACACGATGGTGGTATCAGTAAACGATGCGAGGAAAAATCTGATGACATAAATAATGCGGTAGTAAATTACGCCTTTGATTCCAAACAAATAGGTAACTGCCCTGCCGCCGTAATACGACCAGCTGATGGCTGTTGAAAACGCGAACATTAGCAGGCCTATGGAGACAATGTATTTTCCGTATTCGCCAAACCAACTGCGGGTAAAAGCAATGGTGGTTAAGGGTGCACTGTGCATCAGCGATTTCCCTGTAAAAGTGATATTTTGGCCCGGTGCCAGGTTTCCGTTAATCATTTCAACCGTACCCGTATAGAGCTCGTTATTCGCCCAAACTTTCACACCTTCAGCCACAGAGCGGGCATGAAGAATAGTTGGCTGGTTTTGGATTTCTCCTTCAGAAACAGACAGCGTACCGTTAAACAGTGGCAAATCTTCTCTTTCAAGCAGGAAGTCGGCAAGTTGCTGTTTTTCGGCTACGTTGGTTTCCGAATAGTCTCCTTCGAGTACAATCAAATCTGCCGACTGGAACTGGTTCTCAATTTTTTCAGTCCACACACCCGATGATAAAATTACCAGGCCGGTGAGCGTACAAATAATAATGGTATCGATAAAAGGTTCAAGCAGCGCTACCAGTCCTTCGGAAACCGGCTCGTGAGCGCGGGCCGCGGCGTGGGCGATCGGAGCCGACCCCTGGCCTGCTTCATTGGAGAATAATCCGCGGTTCACCCCCCGGTTAAAAGCAAAGGCAATGCTGCCGCCCAGGAATCCTCCGGCTGCTGCTGACCCGGTGAATACATCGCCAATAATAGCTGCAATGGAAGGGATTATGTTTTCATAATTGTAGGCGATTACTGCAACGGCCCCGATAAAATACACCACGGCCATAATCGGCACGAGTCGTGAAGTAACTTTTGCAATCCGCTTGATTCCTCCCAAAATTACCATTGCCAGAAAAACCGAAAGCACCGCGCCTGTGAGTATATGGTTCAACCCAAACGTTTCGAACATGGAGTTGGCAATGCTGTTGATTTGCGGCAGGTTCCCGGTGCCAAACGACGAAAGAATGGTAGCCACGGCAAAGATTGCTCCCAGCCATTTCCCGGTGTTTATTACCTTTTTATTTTTAAGTTGAATGTTGAGGCGTTTGCGCATGTAATACATCGGGCCGCCTGCAATGGAGCCATCTTCAGCTTTTCGCGGTATTTGTGTGAAAGGGTAACTTCCACAAACTTGGTGGTCATACCCACGGCTGCGGTCACCAACATCCAAAATAGCGCTGCCGGTCCGCCGAGGTGAATGGCGAGTGCCACTCCGGCAATGTTTCCGGTACCCACCGTTCCCGAGAGGGCAGTGGTTAATGCCTGAAAATGTGAGGTATCTCCTTCGTCTCCTTCTTTATCGAATTTTCCGCGGACAATCCTGAACGAGTGCCGCAGGTAGCGGAATTGCGGGAATTTCAAATAAATGGTGAAAAACAATCCGGTTCCGAGCAATAAAAAAACGAACCATTGCGATCCGCCTATAAATCCGTCGATAACAGAGAGAAAATCATTGATTTGATTCATTACAGGTTATGGTTTATTGGTGCTAAAATAGCAATTGATCTAATGAATTATTCTGTTTCATAAAAAGATTTTTCATAAATTAGTTCCAAATTTAAAGAACAAGCCATGTTACCAAGATTTTTATTAGCCGACAATTCTCAGGAAACACCCGACACCATTTTTGTAGTTCACACCAAATCGCCCCGTTTTATTGTGGAGGCCGACATCGACGATTTCTGGAGCAATCAGGTCATTCACTGGATTGACGGGGAACCCGGCGATGAAGACACTGTTGGGCAACTGATTGAAGAAGCAGAAGAGTTCCTGGAAAAAGAGTTTGAAAACGAAGAGTTTCTCGACGAGGAAGAAGATTAATTAATATTTATTTTCAGTTATTAACGTGTTGTTGTTTTTCATTCGTAACCCAATTTTATCAAAAGAAAATTTATTCGCCTGTTTAATAATTCAGGCAGAAATAAGTGAGTTAACTTATTAATTTAGGCCTAAATAATTAATTTCGGTTGAATTTAAGTGGAACCCGAAAAAGAAATCCAAAATATCAAATAGTTTTAATGAGACCTATCCGGTTGAAAGTTATCAGATTATTAATTTTGATAACCTAAACTTTTTCTGTTAATCATCTGCTTACATAAATCCTGAAAAACCCTGCTGCAAAAAATTCAGTTTCAGGGTTACCTTTTGCCTCTTTTCTGAACATATATACAGAAACACAATACCAATAATTTAAAAAAACAGGAGGCACGCAACCAAATTTTAACTTTTAGCATCTTATCAAACAAAACATTAATTTTTAAAACCAATAGTATGATGAAACACGGCCCATAACCGCCATTAAAACCCACATTCCCCGGAAAGCCACAAGGTGGGTTCACTATGGAAAGATGCCCACTAAAGGCTAATAAACCGACCCGATTCGCTCTTATGCAGGGTAACTCCGGTTACCTCGAATACGAAAATCCATTTGAGCCATAACTCGCAGCTCACGGCTCAAAGCTCATAGCTAAAAAGAAAAAATATGAAACTAAAAGTTTTAAAAATCAGCGCGATTATCTTGCTCTATAGTTTATTAGGAGCAGGATGCGAAAAAAATGAAGACGAATGGACAACAATTGAGTCTTTAACTCCAGATATATCAATAAAAACTCAATTTGATTTGATATTTTCCGATGATAATGAATGCCTAATTGGTTTTCAAACAGATACTGTTTATGATATTTTTTACAGTCAAGCAGAATTAGAAAAGATTGATACATGTAATATTGTTCCTATTGTTGATTTTGAAAAGTATTCACTAATCGCAGGAAAGGTTATGGTGCCGGGCATGATATCAAATATTTCTGACATTACTTTAACTTACTGTGATTCAAAAAATAGTTATAAGTTGGAAGTATTTATAGATGAATGTGAAGAATGTTATGATGCTATTGGTTACCTTTTTTTTTGGAGACTTTATCCCAAAGTAAAAACAGAATATAATTTTAATGTATTTATTGGCAAAAATTAAGTGATATGAAAATAAAAAAATTGAAACGGATTACCCTTTTCCTGCTCCTGTTGCCACTATATATGTTTATGTTCGGAGCGGGATGTGAAGATGAAGAACGAGACCCACTTTGCTACCAAGGGAAAGTGGTAAACCTTAATAAGGGAGATGGTTGCCAGAATATTATAACAATTACACAGACTGCTGAAAACGGTGAACTTGCTACAAACGCTACAATATCGTTTAATCCGGATTTATATAAAGGGACACTAGAGGTAGGCGATATTGTCTATTTTAAAATTATTGAATATGAAGAATTCGGAACTCATATTTCAACCCAACCTTGTGCCTTTCCACAGTTTGCAGCATCTGTTGAATTTTGCAATAATTAAAAATTGAAATTATGAAAAAGTTTTTTATAACATTAATTATCGTTATAGTCTCTACCACTTTATTTTCCCAATCTTTCTAAAAATATCAGGGAAAGAAAATTGATTTAAGAGAAGATAGTACCTTTTGTTATACAAATAGATAAGCAGCAATTGGCTGAAAAACAAAATTCTATTCTTAAAGAACAACTCCAAAAAGGGGAGATTGATTTTTTTCAAAAGATGCCAAATAACCGTTTTTTAATTGTTGGCCCTAAACGGCAACTCATCTATTACGGTTGCTGTAATTGATGCCGGTGTTGACAGGGATCATGAAGACATGGGAGCCCGTGTTTTGGAAGGTTTTACCATAGGGAATGCTACCGGAGATGGAAAAAATGCTAACTCTTTGGATTCTAAATACCATGGCATGGCCTGTGCAGGGATTGTAGCTGCATCTAACGTTCGTGTAAAATACAAAGACCAGGTATTAACCGGAAAACTTATTGTGAAAAGATAAAAATTAATATCACAAGTGAATAAAACCTTCAAAGTTTGCGAAACCTTGAAGGTTTAAACAAAAACAAATATCATAAGGCTGCTTGCATAAATCAGGAAAACTCCCTGCTGCAGAACATTCATTTTCAGGGTTACCTTTTACAATCTTTGGGAATATACAGGTAGAAACAGGATTCCAATTTTAGCAACTCATAAAAACAGTAAATAACTACGCAACCAAATATCGACTTTAAGCATCTTAACAAACAAAGCATTAACTTTTAAAACCAATACTATGATGAAACACGGCCCATAATCCACTTTCCCCGGAAAACCACAAGGTGGATTCGTTCCGGGAAGGATGCCAAGTAAAGGCATGTAAAATCACTCCTAATTGCTCTCATACTGATAACTCCCAGTTATCTTAAATTTGAAATAAAGCTATTCTAGCTTACTTTTTTAGTTATCAAAACGTAAAAACCAAAAACGATGCATTCTAAAATTTTAAACCTTTTTTTCTTAAAACGATTTTTTGTTATATTACTTTTTTTTCCTCTCATTTTAACCGCACAAACAGAAGAAGTTACATGGAATTATCCGGTACATCCCGGAACAGATGAATGGAAACAACTCGACTCTTTCTCAGAAAGACTAGATGCTTTTAATATTCCAGACAGTATTTTAACAGAGATCACCACTGAAAACCTCGTAAAGACTGGCCTTAAATATCCCTGGTGGATTTTAATTACCAGCCGCGACAATAACCAGGCTGGGTACGATTATTTAAAATCAGTGTT
>NZ_JBSQIC010000050.1:0-26609 GCF_055108615.1 Tangfeifania sp.
ACTGAGCTAATTCGGCTTTTATGCAATATTTCAAATTTACTCTGCCTTTTTACACCCTGACTGAGGACCCCGATCCGCCAACCGGCGGAACGTGCTCTGGCCAACTGAGCTAATCCGGCATCTTATTTCAAACCGTTTTTATATCCGGCCTTTCTTTTCAGTACTTTCAGAACATTTGCGTTTTTAAAACAGCGGCGCAAAGTAAGGAATTTATTTTTTAATCTGCAACCCTTTTTTCAAACTTTCAGCACCTTTTTTTCTGTCAAAAAAAAGTGGGTAAGCTACCTGTGTCGCACCGCTACAACCGCCTACCCTTGCTGCCTTCCGACCCTGGGGGAATTCAGCAGGAGCTGGTCGCACAGGACTTACCCGGCGACAAAAGTAGAAAATTTTATATATCCCACAAATTAAACCTGAAAGTTTCACTGAAAATATTTTAAAGCAGCAGGAAATACCGCCTGCAGCGTTTTTTGATAACTTCTTTTGTAACATATTTTAGGCACTGTTTTTAACATCCGAAAAAAAATAGCCTATATTTGCAACAAACTTTACCTAAAAAACAAATAATCATGGAACAAAAATCTTCATCAATCTGGTCAACATCAATTACTTATGGTATTTATTTGGGTGTTGCTGTTATTTTGCTCTCGGTTGTTTACTATGTAACCGGAAATACATTTTCAAAATCCTCACAATGGGTTAGTTACGCTATTATGGTTGCCGGAGTTGTTTTGGCCCAGCTTGCCTACCGAAAATCGCTCGGTGGCACAATGAACTACGGCCAGGCGCTGGGAGTAGGTGTACTAACAGTGCTTATTGCATCTGTTTTGTCGTCAATTTATACCTACCTGCTTTACACTGTAATTGATCCTTCGTTGCAGGAGCAATTGCGCCTTTTCACCGAAGAAC
Source organism: Tangfeifania sp. (assembly GCF_055108615.1). NCBI lineage: Bacteria > Pseudomonadati > Bacteroidota > Bacteroidia > Marinilabiliales > Prolixibacteraceae > Tangfeifania > Tangfeifania sp. Next base: position 910 of record NZ_JBSQIC010000050.1, read on the forward strand.
AAATTGTAAAACAGGGCAATGTGCCTGAAGCACAAATGGATATGGCAATAGAAATGGCCAGCCGGTTTCAAAAACCCTGGATTATGGCTCTTTCAGGAATTTTGGGTGGTACTTTTGCTGGATTAATTATTTCTCTGATTACCTCCATTTTTGCTAAAAAGAATCCCTCAGAAGATATTGTAGAATAAAAAGTACCGATTAAAAGAATGGATATTTCCGTAGTTGTGCCTTTGTATAATGAAGAAGAATCGTTGCCGGAACTGGCCTCGTGGGTTAAAAAAGTAATGGATGAAAACCAGTTTTCATACGAAATTATAATGATTGACGATGGCAGCAACGACAATTCATGGAAGGTGGTCCAGAATCTTCAAAAAGAAAATTCAAACATTAAAGGAATTAAGTTCAGGCGAAATTACGGAAAATCGGCTGCCCTTTTCTGTGGATTTGACATTGTGCGGGGCGATGTGGTAATAACCATGGATGCCGACCTGCAAGACAGTCCGGATGAAATCCCCGGACTTTTTCGCATGGTAAAGGAAGAGGGCTACGACCTGGTATCGGGCTGGAAGAAAAAAAGGAAGGATCCGGTGCTTACCAAAAACCTGCCCAGTAAGTTTTATAACTGGACAGTGCGCCGCATGACGGGAATAAAATTGCACGATATGAACTGCGGACTGAAAGCGTACCGCAAAAACGTAGTAAAAAGCATTGAAGTTTATGGCGAAATGCACCGCTACATTCCCGTTTTGGCAAAATGGGCAGGTTACCACAACATTGGCGAAAAAGTGGTTCAGCACAGCGAACGAAAATATGGCGTAACAAAATTCGGGGTTGAACGCTTTATCAGGGGGCCGCTCGATTTGTTATCGGTAATGTTCATATCGCGGTTTGTAAAACGTCCCATGCACTTTTTTGGCGTGCTCGGCATTCTGATGATTATGGTTGGTTTGGCTGCCGCCATCTGGCTGGGTGTTGAAAAAATTATTCAGCTGAAGCACGGAATTGTGGGCAACTTAATAACCAACAGCCCCTATTTTTATATTGCTTTAACGGCAATGATTATCGGGGCACAGTTTTTCCTGTCCGGTTTTTTGGGTGAGCTTGTTTCGCGCAGCGCCACCGACCGCAATAAATACCAGGTAGATCAAACCACTTCAGAGTAAAGCAAAAACTTCTATGACCGAAAGAGAAATTCAGTTTCGAAAAAAAAGGGAAATCGCCGAAATCTTCAGCGATTCGTTTGAATTTATTAAACAGGAATATAAAACCGTTTTCAGGCTTATAAGCACTTACGTTTTACCTTTTATTATTGTGAATGCATTTTTGCAGGTGCATGTGCAGCGCAATATCCTTGAAAAAATTGACATTCGGGACACTGAAGCCCTGATGGCCAATTTCGGGCCGGTTTATATGCATTTCTTCCTGGCCTCGCTGTTTACAATTTTTGTGCAGTCCCTTTTTGCAGGAGCCTACTACACCTATCTCGAAGCCTACATAAAAGAGGGGAAAAATAATTTTAGCCTTTCCGATATTTCCCCACAACTTTTTTCAAGCTCGCTGCAGGCAATTAAGGCAGGTTTTGTTTTATTTCTTCTTGTGCTGGCGGGATTTTTCCTCTGTATTTTACCCGGAATTTATTTTGGCAACACCTTTTCAATTTTAGTAGTGGTTTATCTTTTTGAAAAGAATAATCTGGGGCAGTCGATGCAACGCTCATTCCGGCTGGTAAACGTGCAGTGGTGGAACACTTTTCTCATTAACCTGACGGGAGTGGCTATCATTTATTTATCCGGCATCCTGCTTTCTGTCCCAAACATGTTGGCCGGAGAGGTAAATGAAAGTGGAAGTATGCCCGGGGCAGTAGCTGCCGGTTATTCAGTTTCCTACTGGGTATGGACAGGAATTGCATCTGTAATTACCTCGTTGCTCTGGGTTATTCCCTATACATTTTTGGCTTTTCAGTATTTCAACCTCGACGAACGATTGAAGTCCCTGTTCCCGACGCAGCAAAACAGGTAGTAAGCTGCTTAAAATGTAAATTTTGATTCAGACGCAACCTGCTGTTTAGCCAATTGGCATTCGGCAATGAGTTGCTCCATGATTTCCTTTACCGGTTTTATGTAGTTCAGTTGTGCTGAAACCTGCCCTATTTCCAGTTCTCCTTCTTCCAAATCGCCTTCAAAAATTCCTTTTTTGGCCCGGCCTTTTCCCAGCAGTTTCAATAATTCTTCAACAGAGGCACCACGTCTCTCTGCTTCAACAACCAAGTTAAAGAATGCATTTTTAACCAACCGGACCGGTGCCAGTTTTTTAAGCACCAGTTTTGTCCCGCCTTCGCCAAGTTCTGCAACCCGGTTTTTAAAAGCAATGTGTGCCGATGATTCTTCTGAAATGGCAAACAGGGAACCAATCTGCACGCCATCGGCTCCCAAAACCATAGCGGCAAGCATCGATTGTCCGGAAGCAATTCCGCCGGCAGCGAGTAAAGGCAGGCTGGTTGCTTTTCGTACCGAAGGGATCAAAGTTAGGGTGGTGGTTTCGTCCCGCCCGTTGTGTCCGCCTGCTTCAAAACCTTCTGCCACAATAGCATCTACACCGGCAGCTTCGCTTTTTTGTGCAAACACCGAACCTGAAACTACATGCGCCACTTTTATTCCGCGGTCTTTGAGCCAGCCCGTCCATTTTTTGGGGCTTCCGGCCGACGTAAATACAATGGGTACATTATTTTCGGCAATAATGTCCATTATCTTTTCAGTTTCAGGATAGAGCAACGGTACGTTCACCCCATACGGTTTGGAGGTCGCCTGTTTCATTTTCCCGATGTGTTCCCTGAGTGTTTCCGGGTGCATCGAACCGGCACCTATCAATCCCAGTCCGCCAGTGTTACTTACTGCCGATGCCAGTTTCCATCCGGCGCACCAAACCATTCCACCCTGAATAACAGGGTATTTTATATTGAATAATTCACAAATCCTGTTCATATGTGTTCTGTTCTGATTTAATGATTTTTTAAAAATTGAAAATTAATTTTTCGCAGAATTGTTCCCTAATTGCTCCTCCAGGAATTCGATTAACACTTCCCTGGATACTCTTCGTTTTATATCGCCCTCTTTCACAAAAGATACCGAACCACGTTCTTCTGAAACAATAATGGTAATAGCATCGGTGTTTTCGGTAATTCCGATAGCAGCCCGGTGACGAAGCCCCAAACTTTTATCAACATCACGCTGAGTGAGTGGAAGTATGCATCCTGCAGCCGCAATTTTGTTGTTTTTTATAATTACAGCACCGTCGTGTAACGGTGTGTTCTTAAAAAATATAGTTCGAAGAAGCGAAGAGGAAATTTCTGCATTCATCAGTTCTCCTGTGTTGATTTGGTCATTTAGTTCCGAGTTGCCGGCAATCACAATCAGTGCGCCGGTTTTTGATTTTGAAAGCGAAAAACAGGCATCGGCAAGTGCTTCGATTTCCCGGTCCTTGATGCTGGCTTCTTTTCCAATGTTAAAAAGCCTGTCGAGCGAAAGCACGCGATTCAGATTGTAGTTGGTTCCCACAAACACCAAAAACTTTCGGATCTCGGGATGAAAAACAATAATTAGTGCCAACACCCCCACCCCAATAAACTGGCCCATTATTGACCCCAGCAGCTGCATATTCAATGCCCGTACTACCAGCCAAAGCAAATACAACGAAAACAAACCGATGACAATATTAAATGCCACGGTGCCCTTGATAAGCCGGTAAAGCTGATACAACAGCATTGCCACCAGTAGGATATCGAGAATATCGAGAAAACGTATGGTAATAAATGTCGGCATTATTTAACAATCGATTTTAATGCTTCGTAAATTTTAATGGATTCCATGGCTTCTTTCACATCATGTACCCTGAGAATGTCAGCTCCGCCAAGAAGCGCCATGCTGTTTATAACTGATGTTCCGTTCAGTGCTTTTTCGGGAGAACAATTCAGCAATTTCCAAATCATTGACTTGCGGCTTAGCCCAACCATTACAGGGAGCTGAAAAACCTTAAACGAGTCGAGACGATTAAGTAAATCATAATTATGCTGAATATTTTTCCCAAACCCAAAACCGGGATCAATTATAACATCTTTCACACCCAGTTTGGTCAATTTTTTTACCCTGTCGCTCAACCAGTTCGAAACGTCTTTTACAACATCCTCATATTGGGGATTTTCCTGCATTGTTCGTGGGGTGCCCTGGATATGCGTTAAAATATAAGGCACATTCATTTTCCCCATGGTTTCAAACATTTTTGAATCGAGTGAACCGCCTGAAATATCGTTAACGATAATGGGACCAATTTCGTCGATCACCCTCACAGCCACCCAGGAACGAAATGTATCTATTGACAGGGGAATTTCCGGAAAATTTTTGCGGATAGCGTGAATTGCAGGTAAAAGTCTTCCTAATTCGACTTTGGTAGAAACCATTGCCGCCCCCGGCTTTGTTGAAATTGCACCAACATCGATAAAAGTAGCCCCGTCGGCAACCATTTTTTCAACGGCTGCAAGTAAAACTTTGTCGTCCTCCAGTTTTCCGCCGTCGTAAAACGAATCGGGCGTTACATTTATGATTCCCATAACTACCGGGTGGGAAAATTCAATAAGTTCTCCCCCCAGGTTGATCGAGTTTTTCCGTTTGAGGAATTTACCCGCCGACTGGGTAATCAACATAAGCAAAATGTTTTATGGTTATACAATTCAGTTGTACAAATGTATAACAAAACCCCTCAAATTCCTCAAATTTTAATATTTTTATGCTCCAATTTAAAGAGCATGAAAAAAACAAATCAACAATTTGACGAGGTTATAGCCACCTGCCGTTCTGTTTTTTCAAAAAAAATGGAAGATTACGGAACGGCATGGCGAATTTTGAGGCCAAAATCACTTACCGATCAGATTTACATAAAAGCAAGCCGGATTAGAAGCCTTGAAGAAAAGGGTATTTCGAAAGTTAACGAAGGAATCAGGCCCGAATTTATCGGGATTATCAATTACGCGATAATTGGGTTGATACAACTGGAACTGCAACCATCGGAAACTGAACTTGACAAAGCGAAAACACTCGAATTGTATGACCGTTACTTTCAGCAAGCCAAAGGTTTGATGCTGGACAAAAACCACGATTACGACGAAGCCTGGCGAAAAATGCGCGTGAGTTCGTACACCGATTTGATTTTGATGAAGTTGAAACGTACCAAGCAAATCGAAAATAATCAGGGGAAAACAGTAGTTTCAGAAGGCATTGATGCCAATTACCTCGACATTATAAACTATGCGGTTTTTGCATTGATAAAAATCGATTTTGAAGACGAAAATCAAATTTAATTGATATGAAGGCAGTTAAACATATTTCCCGCATATTGGTGGGAATTACTTTTATTTTCTCAGGTTTTGTTAAAGGAATTGATCCCTGGGGTTCGGCTTACAAATTCACCGACTATTTTAATGCAATGGACCTTGAATGGTTGTTGTGGGCTGCTTTTCCACTGGGTGTAATTCTGGCTTTTGCCGAGTTTGCCATTGGTGTTGGGCTGCTTTTCAATGTATTCCATCGCTTTTTTTCCTGGCTGGCATTACTGTTCATGGCTTTCTTTTTGCCGCTTACACTCTGGATTGCCCTGAAAAACCCGGTAACCGACTGCGGCTGCTTTGGCGATGCGCTGGTTATTTCCAACTGGGAAACATTTTATAAAAATATTGTTCTGATGGGGCTCGCCCTCATTGTTTTCCGCTACCGGAACGACATGCCTGAAATTATGGGCAAGAAATCACGGTTTATCCTGGCAGGGATTTTTACCGCTGCATATATATGGGCTGGGTTTTATTCATACAATCATTTACCAATATTTGATTTCAGACCGTATAAAGTGGGCGTAAACATCCCGGAAGGCATGAAAATTCCTGGAGATGCCCCACAAGATGAATACGATAATATCTTCTACTACAAAAACAAAAATACCGGAGAGGTGGAAGAGTTCACCGAAGAAAATTATCCGTGGCAGGACACGCTGAACTGGGAATTCCACGATATGGAGTCTATACTGATAAAAAAAGGCTACGAGCCGCCAATTCACGATTTCAGGATTGAAACACCAGAAGGAGACAATATAATCGACTTCTTTTTATATGATGAGAATTATGTTTTCATGCTCATTGCCTATGATTTAAACAAAACTGCCACCAAACCACTCGATGAAATTAATACACTTGCCAACTGGGCTATGGAAGAAGGAATGTCGTTTATTTGCCTCACCTCTTCCCTGCCCGATGAATCGAGAGCATTTGCAGAAGAACACAACATCGCCTACGAATTTTTCAATTGCGATGAAATTACCCTGAAAACGATTGTGCGTTCAAATCCGGGACTGGTGGTAATTAAAGATGGAACCGTTGTGGAAAAATACCATTACAACGACATCCCCACACCTGCTGAGTTTCAAAACGAATTCATCAATTAATAGTTAATTGTAAAATTTTCAGGTGAAAGGATTATAGTATTGTCATACAAGCTGTTAATTTTGTATTAGAATAAAATTTAAAAACTTAAATATCAGAAAGATGAGAAAAAAAATAGTAGCAGGAAACTGGAAATGCAATACCAATTTGCAGGAAGGTATTCAACTGGCAAAAGAAGTAAACGAACTGGTAGCCAAAGAAGGTGCGGATGACGTTGTTGTAGTGTTGGGAACTCCATTCACTCACCTCGCAAAAGTAGTTGAAACTGTTGATACTGACAGAATTGGCGTGTCAGCGCAAAATTGTGCAGCTGAACCCAAAGGTGCTTTCACCGGCGAAGTATCAGCCGAAATGGTAAAATCAACCGGTGCTGAATACGTTATTTTGGGCCACTCGGAACGTCGTGAATATTACGGCGAAACCAGCGAAACACTCAACAAAAAACTGGCGCTGGCCGTTGAAAACGGCCTCACTCCGATTTACTGCTGCGGCGAGCCGCTCGAAATACGCGAAGCCGGAACACAAAACGATTTCGTAAGAAAACAGTTGGAAGAAACTATTTTCCAGCTTTCAGCCGACGATTTCAAAAAACTGGTGATTGCCTACGAACCCATCTGGGCCATCGGAACCGGCAAAACAGCTACTTCGGACCAGGCGCAGGAAATTCACGCGTTTATCCGTTCCATTATTGCAGAAAAATTTGGAAATGAAGTGGCACAGGAAACTTCTATTCTTTACGGCGGAAGTTGCAAACCGGGCAATGCCAAAGAACTGTTTGCCAACGAAGATGTTGACGGCGGACTGATTGGCGGCGCTTCTCTCAAAGCCGAAGATTTCCTCGGAATTATCAACGGATTTTAAGAAATCAGAAAAATTTTATACACCGAAAGCTCTGCTTTATAAGCAGGGCTTTTTTAATTTTACCGAAAAAAGCACAACAATGAATTACCTGAAACTTACTGTTGCTATTAATCCTTTCGAAGAATGGCTGCACGATGTGCTGACCGCCCAACTCACCGAAACTGGTTTTGAAAGTTTTGTAGAAACCGATAACGGATTTGAAGGATATATCCCCGAAAAAAATTTTAATGAAGAGGAAGTTTCAAATCTGCTTAAAACTTTTGAAGAAAATTACACCTTCGAGGTTCAGAAAGAATTGATTGAGGAGAAAAACTGGAACGAAGAGTGGGAGAAGAATTATTTCAAACCGCTGGTAATTGCTGATAAATGCGTTGTACGGCCCCCGTTTCATAAAGAATACCCGGTGCTCGATTACGAAATTGTGATTGAACCCAACATGGCATTTGGCACCGGCAACCACGAAACCACCTCGATGATGCTGGAAGCGATTCTTGAAACTGATTTGCAGGGAAGAACAGTTCTGGACATGGGCTGCGGAACCGGAATCCTCGGTATCCTGTCATCGATGAGAGGCGCGCGGAAAATTACAGCTATCGACATCGACGAATGGTCGTTTAAGGGAGCTGGCGAAAATGCACAAATCAACCACATTCAAAATATGGAGGTAAAACTGGGCGATGCTTCATTACTCGGCGACGAAAAATATGACATCATTTTTGCCAACATCCATAAAAATGTACTAATGAACGATTTGCCGGTTTATGCGCGTTGCCTGAATAAAAACGGGTTACTTTTTATGAGCGGGTTTTACGTGGAAGATATTCCTGATTTAAAAGCCAAAGCAAAACAGGTTGGGTTAAAAGAAACCGGGTTTAAGTCGAAGAATAACTGGGCAGTTTCGGTTTTTGAAAATATACAAAATAAGGCAATAAGGTCTGACGCACTTCGTGACAATGTATGTCACGAAGGTTAGGGATTGGAAATAAAGTTTTTAGGCTAACAAATAGAAAGCTGTAAAATTCTTAATTGACTGACTGTTCTTTGATCTAAATAATCCAGCAGGTGCCCAATTTTATTGGGTTTTCGGAATGCAGGAACTCCGCTCCATCTCCCAAACTTCCATATCTCTGATATTTTTACCGTCGATGATAAAACGCACGGCCGTGCATTTTTCATGAAACCCTTTGTAGCCCGCAGCTCCCGGGTTTATGTGCAGGAAGTTGAGTTTTTTGTCGTAAATCACTTTCAGAATGTGTGAATGTCCGCTGATAAACAGGTTGGGCGGGTTCCTGTAAATATCAGGTTTTACGTAGCGTTCGTACCGCCCGGGGTAGCCGCCAATGTGTGTCATCCAAACATCCATCTGCTCACACATAAAACGCTGGTGCAATGGGTAAACTACCCGAATATCGTGGCCGTCGATGTTGCCGTAAACCCCTTTCAACGGTTTGAAAGCAGCCAGCCGGTCAGCCAGTTCAAGCGTACCAAAATCGCCGGCATGCCATATTTCATCCACTTTTTCAAAAAAAGAAAACAGTCTTTCCGGTATAAACCCGTGAGTATCTGAAAGAAGTCCAATTCGTTTCATTTATCTTGACTTTGTGCCGAAAATTAAACTAAATTTGTTTGACAGAAGTTCAAAACAAATAAAAAATCATGAAACGAGTAGTAATTGTGCGCCATGCCAAAGCCGTTCCTTACGGATACGAAGACGATTTTAACCGCGATTTGCGCGACCGTGGGAAAAACGATGCCAAACTGGTAAGCGAGGAGCTGAATACTTTAGAAATAAAACCCGATGCCATGATTTCGAGCCCGGCAAAGCGAGCGCTGAAAACAGCACGCATTTTTGCGGAACATTTGGGGTTCGATGCCAAAAAAATCCACGAAATTCCTGAAATTTACGATGGACTAACCACATCGGAATTTGTAGATTTAATTCAATCGCTGGACGATAATTTGCAAACGGTATTTTTCTTCGGACACAATCCCGGGTTTCATATTTTCACTGGAAATCTCCTGAAAAGCTATCACGATGACATGCCCACCTGCGCCACGGTTGGCATCGATTTCCAGGTAGATAAATGGGAACAGGTGCAAGCCCGGACCGGGGAAAGTGCATTCCGCCTCATTCCGAAAATGTTTAAATAATTGTTAATGCAGCTGTTTTATATTCCTGATATAACCGGCAATTCCGTGACACTTGATGAAACCGAATCGAAACATGCGGTGAAAGTTTTGCGGATGCGTGAAGGCGATCGTTTGCAATTAATAGATGGCAAAGGTGGATTTTATGAAGCCGAAATCAGCAATTTGCATCCCAAAAAATGCGTGTTATCCATTTTGAAAACCCAAAAGCGGGCCCGCAGGAAAAATTACCGGCTGCACATTGCCATTGCTCCAACCAAAAATAGTACGCGGTTTGAATGGTTTATGGAAAAAACCACCGAGATTGGAATTGATGAAATCACCCCGCTTTTGTCAGCACACTCGGAGCGAAAAGCGGTAAAATTCAATCGCCTCGAAAAAATCATGGTTTCGGCCATGAAACAGTCGCAAAAAGCATTTCTGCCAAAATTAAATGAAATGGTACCTTTTAATAATTTCATTGAAAATTGTACTGAAGATGAAAAATTTATTGCCCATTGCTACAATGGAGAAAAACCGCATTTGAAAAACCTGCTGGAAAAAGAGAATGATATTTTAATTATGGTTGGCCCCGAAGGCGATTTCAGTTTAGAGGAGGTTGCGGCTGCCAAAAAAAATGGTTTCAGCGAAATATCGCTTGGGAATGAGCGTTTACGTACAGAAACGGCAGGAATTGTTGCCTGCCACACGGTAAATTTGATGTTGGAATAAATTTTCCCTTTCAATCAGGAATTGTAATTTCGCAAAATTATATGAGAATACTATTAATTATAGCAATGCTTTTTACAACCGGGGTTTCCGGTCAGAATGCCGGAGTAAAAATCGGGCTGCTAAAATACAGCGGAGGCGGCGACTGGTATTCTGATCCAACGGCGCTGCCCAATCTCATCGATTATTGTAATCAGCACATGGGCACAAATATACACCCGGAACCATCCACCGTTGAAATAGGAAGTCCTGAAATTTTCAATTTCCCGTTTGTTCACCTCACCGGCCACGGGAATATTGTTTTGTCGGAAAGCGAAGCGCAAAACCTGCGCACCTATCTCGAGGCAGGCGGATTTTTGCATGTGGATGACAACTACGGGCTGGATGAATATTTCCGCCGCGAAATAAAAAAAGTTTTCCCTGACAAGGAGCTAAAAGAGTTGCCACCCTCCCACTCTATTTTCAACCAAAAATATACCTTTAACGAAGGTATTCCCAAGATACATGAACATGACAATAAACCACCCCAGGCTTTTGGAATTTTTATTGAAGACCGGCTGGTTTGCCTCTATACCTACGAAACCGATTTGGGCGATGGCTGGGAAGATGAGTCGGTGCACAACGACCCGCCCGAGGTGCGTGAAACCGCGCTGAAAATGGGAGCCAATATTATTTCATTCGTATTTAGCCAGTAATTTGAGTGATTTTTCAGTTGAAAAATTTATGAAAAAAGTAGTTGCATTTAACGGCAGCCCGCGCAAAAAGGGCAATACAAAAATTTTAATTGATGAGGCTTTTAAAATATTGACTACTGAAGACATTGAAACAGATATAATTTAAACTAATGTTTAAGACAATTCGGTTATTAATTAACATACATAAAATTTAAAGTCATGAAAAAACTATTATTTGCAGCATTATTGGTCTTATTTTCATTTTCAATTAGCTATGCACAAAAGAGTTACAACACTGGTTTGGGGCTAAGAGGTGGTTTCACCAACGGCATAACTCTTAAGCATTTTGTAAGTAGCAATGCCGCCTTTGAAGGAATATTATCGACCCGTTGGCATGGTTTTAATATTACCGGGCTATACGAAATCAATAAAGTTGCATTCGACACACCGGGACTTTACTGGTTTTACGGTGTTGGTGGCCATATTGGATTCTGGGGTGATTACGACGGGAACCCCTGGTTTGAAGATGAAGATGATGATAGCCACACCGTTATTGGTATTGATGGAATAATCGGGATGGAATATGTTTTTGCTGAAATTCCGTTTAGTATTGGCATCGACTGGAAACCTGCCCTAAATGTAGTTGGTCATTCCGGGTTATGGGCTGATGGCGGGGCGCTGTCTGTCCGGTATATTTGGTAAAAATAATATTAGCGGGTTTTTAATCCCGCTTTTTTTATTTTGTAGCCACTACCAAATATTTAGAAACAGACCAAAATTTATTCTGATTATCAATAAACAATGTATCTGCGCTGTTATCACCCGAAATATGAAAGGAATTAACCGGGTGAACTGAAATCACATTTGCTTTCCTTGAATTAAGAGGCAGGTAATCAAATTCTCTGATATCAACTGTTTCAAATAAATCCTTCGAAAATTCTTCAGAAACCACGGGAGTGCTGCCAATTCCCAATATACCACCTTCGCGTTCAACTACCCCGTTATCTCTAAGTTCACTTAAAGAGCTGGAAATATAAAAACCGGTATATAGCTCAACTTCCATTAATTTTAATGAATCCATCTTCCTGGATAAATTTTGCTTCATTACTTCAATTTTCTCGTTCAATTGTGCGATATCCTCACTTTGTGCATTTACAGTTTTGTTCAATTTATCTAATTCTTCCGTTTTTTGTTTTAAATCTTCTTCCAGTTTTTTGGTCATGGTTTCCAATTCGTTAACCATTGATTCCAGTTTCCCGGATTTCATATTGGCATTACTAAGCCGGCGATTTAAAGAAGCAATTGATTCTTTATTCTTTTCAAGTAAATCGCTGATTGCAGAAATATCAGCAATGATTCGTTCTCTTTTATTTTTTGTATCTGCCCGTTCGGGTTCATCCGAAATTACAAGCAATTCTTCCATTTTTTTAATGGAATCGAGACTTGCCTGAATTTCAGTAAAATCATCTAAATAATTTACGATTGTACTTTCTTTTTGTTGCGTAACAGTCACTAAACTGTCAACTTTAACCTGCAGATTTTCAGCATCCTTTTTGTAATTATGGCACGATACAAAAATTAAAATCAGTAAAAAAGCGGTTGCATTTTTCATCTTAATACATATTTTGGATTTCATTTCAAATCAGTTAATACTTAATACGTTCCGCTTTACATAAAAGATTCAAAAATTACTTTACAAATCACCAAAAAATAGAACAAATAAAAACAGGTGTTTATTAATATTTCAGAATGAATACCAACAAAAAAGCCCATCCGTTTAAAGGACAGGCTTTTAATAATAATATAGTAAATAAACCTATGCTTGTTCCAGTTCTAAAGTCTGGGTTGGCAGGTCGCAAATTTCTGAGGGGCCAAAGTATTGTATGGGGCCGGGATAAATATAATGAGTTCCCATGGCCCACTCTCCCCTTTTGGTAACAAAATATTTAAAAGGAGCGCCATCCAGTTCAACCAATGCTTTTTGAATAACCGGTTTCATGTGGCCGTGACGCCTTTCCATATTCATCATCATAGTTACCGGAACGCCGCCGGCAATCCATTCTTCAGCCGGTGCAGTAAGATTTCTAACAGAAGCCATATAACCTGTTTTTCCTTCAGAAACCAAAACAGAAGCCGTGGCCCCGAGTGAGTAACAATAATCGGCATCGAAATTTGACGGTGCGGCGCAACGGCCTTCGTAACCAAAGAAATGGTACTGGGTATTGAATTTTCCTGAAAATTTTCCTTCTTCTTTCATTTCAGCAAGGCGTGTTTTCACCATTTCGCCAAGCAGTTTCTCGGTTTCAATTAACGATACCTGAACATTCCCGTGCGGGTCGCGGTCGAGTGTTAGCTGGTTGGCAATACCCGATGGCAATGACTGAAAAAGATTCGCAGCATCAGTTGATAATTGCGAGGCTACCCATTCGCGGCGATGACTTTTCTTTAGCATTTTAAATTCTTTGCCGGTTTCAGTTCCTTCGGCCAGTAAATCGTTCAGCTCAGCAATAAGCTTTTTCATTTCGGGAATAAACTCTACCAGCCCTTCAGGAATAAGTGCCACACCGAAGTTGTCGCCATTATCGGCACGTTGCGCAACAACACTGGCCATGTAATCCACAATTTCGCCAAGTGTTTGCTTTTTCTCAGCCACCTCTTCCGAAATAAGTGTAATGTTGGGTTGGGTTTTCAGCGCACATTCCAGTCCGATGTGAGAAGCCGAACGGCCCATAAGTTTTATAAAGTGCCAGTATTTTTTTGCTGAATTGGCATCGCGCTGGATGTTGCCAATCAGTTCGGAATATACTTTTGTTGCGGTATCGAAACCAAACGATGTTTCAATCATTTCGTTTTTCAGGTCGCCATCAATAGTTTTGGGGCAACCAATAACCTGCACTCCGGCATTCTTTTTCAAATAATATTCAGCCAAAACACAGGCGTTGGTATTGGAATCGTCGCCGCCAATAATTACCAGGGCATTCAAATCCAAATCTTTGGCAATTTTCAGTCCTTTGTCAAACTGCCATTCCTCTTCCAGTTTGGTACGGCCCGAGCCAATAATATCGAAGCCGCCGGTGTTGCGGTATTCATCAATTTTATCGGCAGTAAGTTCAACATAAACATGATCGACCAATCCGCCGGGGCCACCCAGAAAACCGTAGAGTTTACTTTCCGGGTTTATTCTTTTGATTCCGTCGAATATGCCCGAAATTACATTGTGGCCGCCCGGAGCCTGTCCGCCCGACAGGATTACCCCGATGTTTACGGGTGTGTTGCTTTTTTGTCCAGCACCTTCCTCAAAAGCAATAAGCGGCATTCCGTAGGTGTTTGGGAACAATTCTTCAATTTCTTTTTGATCGGCAACCGATTTAGTTTTTTCGCCTTCTACCAATTTAGCTGACCCCTGAAGAGATTTGGGAAGTTTGGGCTGATATTTTGCCCGTTCTTTTTGTAATGCACTAATATTCATTTTCCCTGGATTTTAATTCTAATGATTTAAATTGTTTATTTCCAAAAATAACCTATTTAAAACTGAATACCTACTGCTGAAATTTTTCGGCAGTTGATTTAAAGAAAAATTAAGAGGTCTGTTAAAATGATAAAGTAAAAGTGCCATTATTCATTTAATTTGGCACTTCAAAATTTACTTTTCAGGGTTAAAACGTTGTTTGTTGTATCGTTTTTCCCATTTTTCAAGGGCAAGCTTTTGTAAATCTTCCACTTTATCGGATTCATCCACAATTTCGAGCCCCAAAAGCGTTTCAAATAAATCTTCCATGGTAACCAGCCCAACCACACTGCCAAAGTCATCAACCACCATTGCCAGGTGCTCGCGGTTCAAAATCAGCGTATCCATAAGTTTGGCCACGGTAAAATTATCTTCCACAAAAAGAATATCGCGTTTTATTTCCTTTGCTTTAACCGAATGTTTATCCTGTGCCAGTTTTTCCAGTATATTGTCTTTCAGAATCAGCCCCGTAATATTGTCAGGATGCTCGTGGTAAACAGGTATTCGTGAAAATACCATTGGTTTTATGTCCTTGTAAATTTCTTTCATGGGCGACTCTTCGTCCACCATCAAAATAACGGAACGGGGAGTCATGATATCGCGCACTTTAAGATTTTCCAGGCGCAGCAAGTTTTGAATAATAGATTTCTCTTCCCTGTCGAGTGCCCCGCTTTTAAGTCCGGCATCTGCCATTGCAGCAAAATCGGCCCGGCTGAAAACGCTGCGGCCTTTTTCGTTTTTCACCAGGCGGGTTATACTCTTGCTCATCCACACAAAAGGAGCCAGTACAAACATCAAAACCTTTAAAGAGCGCACGGTAAACGGGGTTAATTTCTTCCAGAAATTGGCTCCCAGTGTTTTAGGAATAATTTCAGATAAAACCAAAATTGCCAGGGTCATTGTTCCGGCAATCAATCCTTCGTATGTCACATTTATGCCTAAAACAGTAAGATGGTTTGCACCAAATAATTTTCCGGCCTGAACGCCAACTCCAAGAGCACCTATCGTATGTGCACATGTGTTTAAAGTCAGGATGGCTGACAAAGGCTTGTCTATATCTTCTTTCATCTTGTTCAGTATATGCCCCACTGTTGGCATCTCGTTTTGCATACGACTGATAAAGGAAGGGGTGATGCTTAGTAGCACGGCTTCCCACATGGAGCAAAAAAATGAAACAACAATTGATAAAACAAAATAGAAAAGTAGTGTTGCCATAGTTAATTTATCTCTGAAAACAGCGCCGGAAGGTTTGTCTCTTTCTCCGGTTTTTATGCGTTTTCAGTAAACAGTACGAAAATATGCAATTATCGGTTCATTCGAAATGGGAAATCCATTTTTTTTAACACAATGCTGCTAATAAAGCTTTTTTGCCTTAGCTCTTTAACTTTACAAGTGTTGAACAGAAAAACCACTTGTAGATTTACGAAAATGTATCAGCCATGAAATCAAATTTTAACATATCAAACATTGGGGTTGCCGGGAGTTTGTGCATTGGACAGCCCTGCAAAAATCAGGGCAAATGCGGTAGCCGTAATCAGATTTTACATGATTATAGTTTTAACGGTGAAATTTTTCTGAAATAAACTTTAAGCCGTCAAACAAGCCGGTTCGCCAGTAGCTCCATTGATGGCCACCATTTCTAACGCGGTATTCGTGCGGAATGCCCAAATCGCGCATTTTTACATGCAGCGCCGAATTGCCTTTGTACAGAAAATCATCGTCGCCACAATCGATGTAAAAACGAATGGCTTTCAGCTTTTCCTTGTCCACACTGTCGAGTAAATGCAGCGGACTGTATGATTTCCAGTAATCTGTCACCTCGCCGTTTTTTGGTTTTGGTCCGTATATATTTCCAAAATAGCGGTCATAGGCATCGTTGGAAAGAATTTCCTCATCGGTGAAGGTTCCTGCGCTCATGGCTACACATGACGAAAACATTTCAGGATGCCGCATAGAAAGCAACAATGCGCCGTTACCGCCCATGGAAAGCCCCGCTATAGCCCTGAATTCCTTCTTGCGCCGAATACGGTATTCGCTTTCAATAAACGGGATAAACTCCTCAACAAACATATCTTCCCAGGGGTCGTTGCCATCGTAACTGTTGATGTACCACGAAACTTTTCCGTCGGGCATTACAATAATACACGGAGAAAAATCGCCGCTGGCAATACCTCGGTCGGCAATGCTGTTGGCTTCGCCGAACTGAATCCAGCCGGTTTCATCATCGGAATAGCCGTGCAGCAAATAAAGTACCGGATAACTTCGCTGCGAAGTTTCATACCCCGGTGGCAGATAAATGGAATATTCTACCGGGTAGCTCACTTTTTCGCTTTCAAATACAAGCGATTCGAATACTTTTCCCGTTTGTGCAAATAGGGTTGCAGAAAAAAACAAAACAAAAATTATCACAAAAAATTTTTTCATTTTTGCTGGTTTTTAGATTAAAAAACAAAGCTAACATAAATTTATAACCGAAACAATCCCTGTCTTCGCATCGAAAAGAAATTGAACTTTCAATCCTGCCCGTTTTGTCATATTTATTCACCCAAACTTTTTTAATTTTACCCTCATTTTAATCTTGTTAAATTATCACCAAAATGAAAAAAATACCGTTTTTAATTATTGCTTTGATTATGACCATTAAACCCGTATTTGCCCAGGAAACCGATCCCTATCAGTGGCTCGAAGAAGTTGACAGCGAAAAAGCCCTGCGATGGGTGAAAGAATGGAATAAAAAATCCGTTGATGTTATCACCTCGCAGGAAGGATACGATCAACTCTTCGAGAAAAACCTCGAGATTTTAAACTCCACCGACCGCATTGCATCACCATCTATTTACGGCGATTACATTTATAATTTCTGGCAGGATCGGGAACATGAGCGCGGTATTTGGCGTAGAACTTCGCGCGAAAGCTACCTCAATGGAAATCCTGACTGGCAAATCCTTCTGGATATAGATAAGCTGGCTGAAAAAGATGACATAAAGTGGGTGTTTAAGGGGGTCTCAGGCTTGTATCCCGACTACAACAGGTTCCTTGTCAACCTATCAAAAGGTGGTGGCGATGCCGTAATTGTCCGCGAATTTGATGTTACGAAAAAATCATTTGTTGAAGATGGTTTTTATTTGCCCGAAGCCAAAGGGGGAGCCAGCTGGATTGACAAAAACACACTGGTGGTTTCCACCGATTTTGGCGAGGGAGTTACCACATCCGGTTATCCCATGCAGGTTAAAATCTGGAAAAGAGGAACAAAACTGGAAAATGCCCGCGAAATTTTTAAAGGTTCGGAAAATGACATGGGAATTTGGGGGTCGGCCCAGCGAACACAAAACAAAATTTACCAACTGGTTTCGCACAGGACTTCGTTTTACGAAGGCTCCTACTATTTTATTGAAAACGGCAAACTGGTGAAACCCGAATTGCCCGATGACATTGAGATGAATACCATCTTTAAAGACCAGGTTATTTTTCAATTAAAATCGGACTGGAATGTGAACGGAAAAATGTTTTCGCAGGGAGCGGTAATCAGTATTGATTATAACGATTTAATTGCCGGCAATTTGAACTTTGAACTTATTGTTGAACCCGATGAACGTTCAAGCATTACGGAATTAAACGACACCAAAGACCGCCTGCTGGTAAATATGCTCGTGAATGTAAAAAGCGAACTTTATGCCTACGAGTATAACAAGGACTGGAAAAAGGAAAAAATTAATGTCCCCGATTTTGGAAATATCTCGCTGGGCTCTGCCGATGAGGCAGGAAACGGCTATTTTTTCTATTTTCAGAATTTTCTGGAACCTTCAACACTTTACTACGGAAATGCAAAAACCGGTGAGTTTTCAGCAGTGAAATCACTCCCCAACTGGTTTGATACCGATAAATTTGAGGTTGAACAATTTGAAGCCGTCTCGAAAGATGGCACCCGCATTCCCTATTTTGTAGTGCATGCAAAATCGATGAAAATGAATGGCGAAAACCCGACACTTTTATATGCTTACGGTGGATTTGAAATTCCGATGATTCCGAGCTATTCGGCCACAACCGGAACAAACTGGCTCGAACACGGCGGAGTTTACGTTTTGGCCAACATAAGAGGCGGTGGCGAGTTTGGCCCCAAATGGCACCAGGCCGGGCTGAAAGAAAACCGCCAGCGGGTTTATGACGATTTTCACGCTGTGGCCGAAGATTTAATTGAGCGCAAAATTACTTCCTCAAAAAAACTGGGAATTTATGGCGGCAGTAACGGTGGATTGCTGGTTGGCGTTGCCTTCACCCAACGTCCCGATTTATATGAAGCAGTGGTTTGCGCCGTTCCGTTACTGGATATGAAACGCTACAACAAACTGCTGGCAGGTGCCAGTTGGATGGCTGAATACGGAAACCCGGACATCCCGGAGGAGTGGGAATACATAAAAGAATATTCGCCCTACCATAACCTTGAGAAGGGAAAAGATTACCCGGAAGTATTTTTTACTACATCTACCCGCGACGACCGTGTACACCCGGGACATGCCCGCAAAATGGTGGCAAAAATGAGTGATTTGGGCTATAAAATTTATTATTTCGAAAATACGGAGGGTGGCCATGCCGGAGCTTCAACCAACGAGCAACGGGCAAGAATGATAACGCAACTCTATTCATACCTGCAAATGAAATTAATGGATTAGAGCAAACAGGGTGCAAAAACCTGATGAAAAATATCAGTATTTTGCACCCTGTAAATCAGTAAAAAAAATAAGCGTGTCTCGCGGAATGTATCTATGTTTGTGATGTACAAAACCCGATACATAGAACCAGATAGACGCTTTTGAAGGTTATTGAGTAATCCCGGTTAGACGCGCCGGGATTATTTTTTTATGTACTCACCCAATTATTCTAAAAAAAACTTGTTTCATTTTGACTTATTTTAGAATGCCAAATAGTGATTTTTAAATCCCTGGCATAATGCTACTGATGGAACAAAAATTACTATTGAAAGTTTATGTTTTGAAATTGACCGTGTTTTAAAATAAATGATTGCTAATTTCATTGAAAATTGTAACTTTCCGGCTGAAAATAAATTAAGAACCATGCAAAAAACGATTAAACTTTTACTCTCTTTTTTACTTATTAACGGACTGATTTTCAACTACTCCTGCATAACCGACGAACCTGAGCAACGTACACCTGAAGACGAAAAGGCTGAGCTGGATGCAATGCTGGTTAAATTGAATGATTCAGGATATAACATAGACACTACCGAAATGGGTGTGTACTATCTTGTAAAAGAGCCGGGTGAAGGGCCGTTTCCCCAGGCTGGTGATACCTGTTTCATCGATTTCACGGGGTACCTTTCCAACGGGGTGATTTTTGAATCATCGGAAGAGTTTTACGATAACGGCATTTGGAAATTTGTATATGGTAATCCCGAAATTATACCTGGTTTGGAA
The DNA here is from genome assembly GCF_055108615.1 of Tangfeifania sp. NCBI lineage: Bacteria > Pseudomonadati > Bacteroidota > Bacteroidia > Marinilabiliales > Prolixibacteraceae > Tangfeifania > Tangfeifania sp. The sequence goes on from NZ_JBSQIC010000050.1 coordinate 20,722, forward strand.
GACGGAATAGCCCACATGAACAAAGGAGCCAAAATAGAAATGATAATCCCGTCGAACCTTGCCTACGGGGCAAATGGCACAGCTAATATTCCTCCTTATACCACTCTGTTTTATACATCTAAAATGCATGATTTAAGGCCAAAGGGACAGTAGGTAAAAAGCCATAAAATTACGTCTAAATTTAAAGAGCTATCGCTTTTCTTTTCCGGTTGCTTTCAAGGCAGGCTTCCAGAATTTTTAAAACTTCTGTTGCCTCTTCGGGTTTTACGGCCAGTTCGGCACCATTTCTCAATACATCAAAAATGTTATCATAAAAGGCATTGTAATTGCCTGGAATCGTCTGCACTTTCCCCTGAAATTCCAGCCCGTCATTTTCATAAGTCAAAGTGCCCCACTCTTTTTCAGGTTCAGTTCCCCAGTCGTCTCCCACCGGCAACTTCCCGGATTTCATCTTTTCTTCCTGGTTATCGATTCCCCATTTGTGAAAAGTTCCGTATTCGCCAAATATGCTGTAGCGCGGACCGGGAGCTTTTACAAGGTACGAACATTTCAAAATAACGGAAAAACCGGTGTACTCCAAACGAATATCGTAATAATCAGCCACTTTACCTCCCCGCCTTACTATTTTCAGGCGGGCATCAACCCATTCCGGTTTTCCGAAAAGCACGTAGGCCTGATCCACCATGTGCGAACCCAGATTGTGCAAAACTCCTACATATTCGTCACCTTCCTCTTTCCAGGTATCAGGTTTAATAAAGGTGCGGTAACGGTCGAAATGCGATTCAAACTCAATAAGCCGGCCAAGTTTTCCCTGCTCCAGCACTTTTTTCACCGTAAGGAAATCGCCATCCCAGCGGCGGTTTTGGTAAACCGTGAAGAGAACTCCTTTTTCGCGGGCAAGTTTCACCAACTCTTCGGCCTGACAGCTTTTTTGAGCGACTGGTTTTTCAACAATAACATTTTTGCCGGCGTTTATTGCCTGCTTTGCCATTTCGTAATGCAATGCATCGGGGGTGTTTATCACAACCAGCTCTGTTTCCTGGTTTTCAAGAATCTTATTGAAATCTCGCACAATCTCCGCATCAGGAAAAAGTTTGGCTGATAGTTTTTTTGAACGTTCAAGAATTTGAATGACCTCAAATTCCGGATGCACTTTAAGTGAGGGGCCGTGAAAGACCTGCCCCGACATTCCAAATGATGCTAAAGCTACTTTTATTCTTTGTTTCATGCTGTTTATTTTTAAGCCATTTGCATGGTCATTTTACTAAAAGTTGTTGAATAACATTCCACAATTTACCTATTTTACAACATATATGGTTTAATTAACAAATATTTGATTGTAACTTCGGGTAAGAAAACGAAAATAATTTATAGTCAGAAAGAATATGAAAAGATTTGTTAAAAGTTTTATGCGAGACATTATCTGCTGCAACCTGGAAACAGGAACTTTTCCGGGGCCCATAGTCACTATTTCGCGCCAGTCGGGTTGTTCTGCAAAGCGAATAGCCATTAAACTGTCTAAAATTCTGACTGGTTACAGCTACATGTCGGACACCAAAACCGATGCCGAATGGAGATGGGTTGACAAAAACATTTTTGAAGATGTTGTGGATGAGATAATTGAAGAAGTAAAGGAAGGTGACTACGATGATAAAGAAGAATCCACTGAGATGCTGAAAAAAGTAGCTCATTCATTTTCCAACGAGACTATTTACGATATTTCGGATGAAAAAATGATTGACGCTTTTAAAGGTGTTGTTTGCCAGTTGGCCTGCAAAGGGAGGGTAATTATTGTTGGCCGATCGGCCGGCGTAATTTTAAAGGATTTACCCAACAAACTGAATGTACGACTGGAAGCTCCAATGGAATGGCGGATTAACCGGATTATGCAGTTAAAAGAATGCCTGCAGGCAGAGGCGGTTGAATATGTTAAAGAAATGGATTTTAAAAGGGATTCATTTATTGAAAAAGTGATTGGACGAAAAGCGATGAACGATGATTTTGATGTGATTTTTAATTATGCCTCCATGCAGGATGACGAAATTATTGATGCCATTGTAAATATACTGAAAAACAAAAAAATAATTTCACAACACGAAGAGTATTGAATGAAATAAATCCTGAATGGTTTTGAAATGTGAAAATTTTGTGCTTAATTCGGTAGAAATTATTAAAATTTAAATTCTTCTCACCTTACAAAAAGCTGTCTGAAAAGGCAGCTTTTTTTTATAACTTTTTCAGCCATGCTTCGGCTTCTTTCAAACCGGTAAAATCATGGTTTTTAACTGCATAATCGAAACCAGGCTGAAGCGAAAATGCACCGTATTCACCCGATTTGCTCAACGCAATATACCCAATCTGGTGTTTTTCGTAATCGGGTATTTTTTTCACAATGCGCTTCACTGCTTCCTCGCAGGCTTTTGCCGGCGACATGCCGTTGCGGATGAACTCCACAACCAGAAAAGATCCCAGCGTTTTCATAACCAGCTCGCCCGAACCGGTAGCGGCAGCCCCACCCACTCCGCCGTCAACAAAAAGGCCGGCTCCAATAATTGGTGAATCACCTACCCGTCCATGCATTTTAAAGGCCATTCCGCTGGTTGTACAGGCACCACATAAACGACCGTCGGTATCAACAGCAAGCATGCTAATGGTATCGTGGTTTTCTTCCAACTGGTTTTCAATATTTGTTTTCGGACTGAATTCTTTCTTCTCTTTTTTCCATTTTTTCCAGCGTTTGCGCATGTCGTGGGTTAACAGCTTCTGTTTTTCAAAACCATTGGCCAGTGCAAATTTCAGGGCTCCTTTCCCGCTCAGCATGACATGCGGGGTTTTTTCCATTACCAGCCGGGCAACCGAAACCGGATGCATAATATGTTGCAAAAAAGCTACTGAACCCGCATCGCCTTTTTCATTCATAATGCAGGCATCGAGCGTTACTTTCCCTTCTGCATCGGGTATTCCGCCGTAGCCCACGGTAATCACTTCCGGATCAGCTTCAGGTACGCGCACACCGGCTTCTACCGCGTCGAGCGAATAACCATTGCCGGCAAGAATTTTCCAGGCTTCTTCATTGGCGGGCAAACCATGATTCCATGTGGAAATAACAACCGGCTTGCAAGGTGCAGCTTTCCACATTGCCGACGCAAACATTTTATTTGATGCGCTTACTCCTGCAATTCCAATTGTACTTTTTGCTATGAATGAACGACGTGTAACCATTTTGACATTATTTTTTCAGAATCAATCTTATTCGTTCGAAAAATCCTGCAACATTTTCCTGTATTTTGAAAATGCAACAGCCCTTGAAATAAATCCTAGGTATTTACCATTATCAATTACAGCCAGATTATACCGTCCCGAAGATTCAAATTTTTCAGCAACTTTTTCCATTGTATCAGTTGGCGAAATATAATGTTCCGGCATATACATCAGGTCTTTCACTTTTACTTTATCGTATAAATCGTGCTCAAAAATCAGGTTTTTAACGTCGGCCAGTTTTACCATTCCGTGTAAAACCCTGTTTTGGTCAACCACAGGATACAAATTTCTTTTTGAATGCGAAATTGCTTTTACTAAATCGCCCAAAGTGGCATCGGGGGCAAGTTCTTCAAAGTCAGTTTCAATAAGCTGCCTGACTTCCATCAACCGCAGCACCGCTTTATCTTTATGATGTGTAATCAAATCTCCGGTTTTGGCCAGTTGTTTGGTATAAACTGAATGCGGTTCAAAACGCATAATGGTTAAATATGCAGCCGTTGATGTAGTAATGAGGGGGATAAACATATCATATCCACGTGTTATTTCGGCAGTTAAAAAAATAGCAGTTAACGGGGCATGCATAACGGCAGCCATCATCCCGGCCATTCCTGCCAGCGCAAAGTTATCTTCCGGAAGCCACACGCTGCTGGAAATATTTATGAATTTTGCGAAAAAGAAACCGGCAACGGCCCCCATAAAAAGGGAGGGCGCAAAAATTCCGCCAACTCCGCCTGAACCTATGGTGGCAGCCATTGCAATTACTTTAAAAACCAGCACTCCGGCCAAAAACAGAACAATCAGGTATTCGTTATTTTTCCATGGAAAAAACATGGAGTTATTCAGCAATTCATCACCCTGTCCGTTAAAAATAGTGATAATTCCTGTATAGCCCTCACCCCAAAGCGGAGGAAAAACAAAAACCAAAATTCCCATTACAATACCTCCCAGGATTAGCCGCAACCCCCATGAACTTATTTTTTTGAACCGGCTTTCAACATACATTGTCATCCGTGTAAAATAAATTGCCACAAGTCCGGTAAAAATACCAAGCAGAATGTAAAACAAAATTGTATCTACTGTAAATTCATTTACCAGGGAAAAACGCAGCAACACCCCTTCGCCCATAAAAAAGTAGGAAAGAATAGTTGCAGTAACCGAAGAAATGAGCAGCGGAATGAGATAAGCCATGGTTAAATCGAGCATTAGCACCTCAAGGGTAAAAACAATGCCCGCGATGGGCGCATTAAAAATGCCTGCAATACCTCCAGCCGCCCCGCATCCAATCATTAATGTAATGTATTTGTAATTGAGTTTAAATACCCTTGCCAGGTTGGAGCCAATTGATGCACCGGTTAACACAACCGGAGCCTCAGCCCCTACCGATCCTCCAAAGCCAATAGTAAGCGAACTGGCAATCATTGAAGACCACGTATTGTGCCTTCGCAGCCTGCTATTCTGACGTGATATGGAATATAATATTTTGGAAACCCCGTGCCCGATATTGTCTTTCACAATAAAACGCACAAACAGAACAGTTAATAAAATTCCAACCAGCGGGTAAACCAAATAGAGATAACTTATGGAATCGGAATTGAACCAGCTGGTAAGTTGCCCGGCAATAAAATGGATAAGATTTTTCAGTGCAAGTGCCGACAAACCACTCACAATGCCCACAACCAGGCTGAGAATATAAATAAATTGTTTTTCGGGAATTTTCGCAATTCTCCAAACAATGAGCTTATTGAGCCAGTGCTTGTAAGCTTCCCCCCCCAATATCCTATACATGCGAAACATCTTTTATTTGTTTTCGGTATTTTGTAAAAACCCGGGACCTTGATATGAAACCATAATAGTACCCGTTCTTATCAATCACAGCAAGGTTGTACCTGCCTGATGATTCAAATTTATTGGCCACCACTTCCATATTGTCATCCGGTGAAATCGAATACTCGGGCATATACATCAGGTCTTTAATCTTCACTTTATCGTACTGTTCCTGTTTAAAAATCAATTCTCTGACATCGTCCATTTTTACCATTCCCAGCATACGCCCCTCGTCATCAACAACAGGAAAAAGATTTCGGTGATTTCGTGAAATGGCTTTTGTCAAGTCGCGCAGCGTTGCATCGGGCGATAATTTTTCAAAATCGTTTTCAATCAGCTCTCTAACTTCCAGCATTTGCAAAACGTTGGCATCTTTATCGTGGGTAAGCAGTTCTTTTCTGCGGGCTAACTGAAAGTGATACACGGAATACGGCGTAAATGTACGCACAACAATGTAGGAAAAAGTTGCCGTAACCATTAGCGGTACAAACATTTTATACCCTCCCGTAAGGTCGGCAATCAGAAATATCCCGGTGAGCGGGGCATGCAAGACTCCTGCAATTAATCCGGCCATCCCGATCAATGCAAAATTATTTGTATTAACGTGCCTGATTCCGGACAAATTAATCAGCATCGAAAAAAACATGCCGGTATTTGCACCCATAAAAAGGGTCGGGGCAAAAATTCCACCAACTCCCCCACTCCCAAAAGTAAGCGACATGGCTATTATCTTCAACAATGTTACTACAGCCAGAAGCACTAATGCAGCCCATATTTCATCTTTCAATCCGTAAAACAAACTG
>NZ_JBSQIC010000051.1:0-26505 GCF_055108615.1 Tangfeifania sp.
TGCCACACCCACTTTGAAAACTTCAGGATGGCGCAGCATCAGGTTCAGTGTCATAAAACCACCGTAACTCCAGCCGTGCACTCCAATCCGCTCAGCATCCACATACGGCAGTGATTTCAGGTATTTAATGCCTTCCATCTGGTCTTCGGTTTCCAAAACCCCCAGTTGCCGGTGCACTGCTGTTTCAAATTGACGTCCGCGGTTACTGGTTCCGCGATTGTCCATGGTAAAAGCGATGTAACCCTGCGAGGCCATATAATACTGCCACCAGCGCGCGCTGTTGTGCCAGCTTTTGGTAACGAGCTGCGAATGCGGGCCGCCATATACATATACAATTACCGGGTATTTTTTTGCAGGATCGAAATCGGGTGGTAAAATCAGCCGCCCGGCCAATTCTGTTTTGCCATTAGCCGACTGAATCGGAACCAGCTTATTTTCTCCGAGTTTGTAATTTTCAAGAGGATCTTTCGCTGTAAACAACGTGTTTAATTTCTTGCCCTTTTCAGAAATCAATGCTATTTCAGAAGGCACGTCCGGGGCAGTGAACCGATCAATAAAAAAGCTGCCTTCAGGACTCAGATCTGCGCCATGAATTCCTTCTGAATCTGTTAATTTTTCCATCTCCCCGGATTTTACTTCCACCCGGTAAATATGTCTTTCCAGCGGACTTTTTTTGGTGGCCTCCACAAAAACATTTTTTTCTTTCTGGTCGAAGCCCAAAAGCCGGGTGACTTCCCACTCCCCTTCTGTTACCTGACGAATGAGTTTCCCTTCAGTGTTGTACTTATAAATGTGGAACCAGCCATCCTGCCGGCTCAGGTAATAAAATTCGTTTTCATCTTCTTTTGAAAAACGGATGGGATTTAACGGCTCAACATACGAATCGCTGGTTTCTTCAAAAAGTGTTTTTTCTTTTTCGCCGGTTGATACTGCATATCGGTTCATTTGCATGTGATCCTGTCCGCGGTTCAGCTCGGCCAGGTAAATATCTTTTTCATCGGGCGACCAGGCCAGGTTCGTGAGGAAATGTTCAGGATCGCCACCGGTTTTCAGGAACATTGTTTCGCCTGAGTCAATGCTATAAATTCCAACCGTAACATGGTGGCTGCTCATCCCGGCCATGGGGTATTTCACTGGTGTATATTCGGCCACACGTCCCATAAAATCAACTACCGGATAGTCGGAAACCATGGTTTCGTCTTTCCGGTAAAAGGCTACATAATTTCCTTTGGGTGAAATAAATATTCCTTTGGAAATTCCAAATTCGTTGCGGTGCACCGTTTTTCCGTTTACAATTCCGTTGCCGCCATCTTCGGTAATTTGAAGTGTTTTCCCATCTTCAAAAGTGACAAACAAATCGTCATCGACGGTAAAAGCTACAAATTTCCCCTCAAGACAAAACTCTGCATTTTCAGCTTTTTCGGGCAATTCAATCTGTAAAGCAATTTTTTTGGTTTCGGTATTAAAAACGATAAACTTATTGCTGTGCCTGGCAAGCAGCATATTGCCGCCAATCCATGAATACCCCGGGAAACGGCTAAAACCGGAACTGTTTTTTTGTTTCATTTCCGCATTTAACTCCCCGAGTGAAATGACAGCCGAACGCTTCCCATTTTTTGCTGTTTCGGCCCAAAGCGTATCATTATCGATAAAAGAAAATACATCGTCGGTTTTCCACGACAGGCCATTCATCGACTCTGGCCGGAGATATGAATAACGGCCTAAAATTGCATCTTCGAGAGACATTTGTTTGTTTTGGGCCGACAAAAGGGATGTGGCCAACACCAAAAAAAGCAGGAACAGATTTCGCATTATTTTTATTTTTTTTCAATTTAAGCGCCTAAAATAATGAAAGCTTGCTTTATGTAAAAGAATTAAGATCAGGTCGTGCAAAAAAACTGATGAAATATTTCAACTTGGGATGAAAATTCTACTTTTGCCTGATTAAATCAACAACATGGAAAAAAGAAACATTGCAATAATCTATTTAATTACCCTTGTGTCCGTAATGGGGGTTGCCAGTATAACACCTGCCTTCCCCTCTATTAAAGAACATTTTAATATTTCGGCCAGTCAGGTTACTTTGCTTATCACAGTTTTTACGTTCCCCGGAATTTTTCTGGCTCCTGTGGTTGGCTTACTGGCCGACAGGTGGGGCCGAAAAACCATACTGCTGCCCTCGCTGTTTCTTTTCGGCATTGCCGGTGCAGCCTGTTTTTTCACCGATAAATGGGAAGTTTTGCTCTTGCTGCGTTTCTTCCAGGGAATTGGGGCGGCTTCGCTGGGGTCGTTAAATGTTACATTAATCGGCGATTTGTTTTCAGGCCAAAAACGCGGAGCCATTATGGGATACAATTCCAGCGTATTAAGTGTTGGCACAGCCACTTATCCTGCCGTTGGGGGTGCCCTGGCCATGGCCGGCTGGCAGTTTCCTTTTCTGCTCCCGCTCCTGGCTATTCCAACCGGACTGCTGATAATTTTCTACCTGAAAAACCCGGAACCTAAAGAAACGCAAACCATACGCAGCTATTTGAAACGCACCTGGAAAAATATCAATAAGAAAACGGTGTGGGGGCTTTTTATAATTAATGTGCTGCTTTTTTTCATTTTATACGGCGCTTACCTCTCCTACTTCCCGCAACTTATGGTAGAACGGCTGGGGGCCACCGACTTCCAAATCGGGCTGTTCATGTCATTGTTTTCAATAGTTACGGCCATCACCTCATCACAACTAAAAGTGATTAACCGCTACCTTAAACCTAAAAAGCAGCTTATCATCGGTTTTATTCTCTATTTTGTTTCCATGCTCATTTTATCGTTCGCAGGAAACTGGTGGTTACTGATTGTTCCACTCATTACTTTCGGAATGGGACACGGAATGCTTATTCCCGGAATTCAAACGCTGCTGGTTGGTTATGCTCCCCTTAACGAACGTGCAGGTTTCATGTCGATTAACGGCATGGTACTGCGCCTGGGTCAAACTTTAGGCCCGGTTTTCATTGGACTTTTTTACGCTATAGGTGGTATATCTACTGCATTTTTAGGTGGTGGGGTTGTGGCCGTTGCAATGATCGTTATTTCAATCTTTATGATTAAATTGAAGTAATTTTTTTGAAAGAGGGAATTTTTAAAGTTTATCATCATGGTTAAAAATATTATTGTTACAGGCGGCGCTCAGGGAATCGGGAAAATTATTACAGAATACCTGGTGGCCGAAGGCTATTTTGTGTCGGTGCTTGAAAGGGATGAAGAAGCCCTCAAAGAACTGGAAGATGAAATGGTTGCGGAAAACCTGCGGGGCTTTCCGTGCGATGTATCCAACGAAAAACAGATAAAAAAAGCGGTTGCTGAATCAGTGAAAAAAACAGGTTCAGTTTTCGGATTGATTAACAACGCGGGATTTATGATTCGCAAACCGATTTCAGAACTTTCGTTAGATGAATGGAACAGTGTGATTGGCACCAACCTCACCGGGGCATTTTTGTGTTCGAAATACGCCGCGCCGCATTTAAAAATAGCGCAGGGAAGCATCATCAATATGTGCTCTACAAGGGCATTTCAGTCGGAACCCGACACTGAATCCTACGCTGCCAGTAAAGGAGGAATTTTTGCGCTGACGCATTCACTGGCAATGAGCCTCGGCCCCGAAATCAGGGTAAATGCCATCAGTCCGGGCTGGATTGATGTGTCGGGTGTTAAAAAGAAATCGGAAACCAATCAGCTCGATTTGAAAAAAGAGTGGCACGAGCAACACCCCGCAGGAAGAATCGGGAAAGGTTCCGATATCGCCCAAATGGTGTTGTTCCTGTTAAAACCCGACAACAGTTTTATCACCGGCCAAAATTTTGTTGTTGACGGTGGCATGACGAGGAAGATGATTTATATATAAAAAGTTACCCCTGACGGGGCTCCGAGCCCCGTCAGGGTTAGAACGCCGGCACAACAATTTTCCAAACTTTTCAATTCGTACGCACAGTGCATTAACAAACGCTACCATCGCCACGGTGGACTTTTTGAACGTCCGTTTAAACGAAAACGAATTGAAAACCCGGCTTGGTTAAAACAAACAATTCTTTACATACACAACAATCCGGTTCATCACGGATTTTGTGAACATCCTCTGGAGTACCCCTGGACATCGTATCTTAGTTATATTTCAATAAAGCCAACAAAATTACAACGCGAAACTGTAATTGGCTGGTTCGATGAAAAAGCCAATTTTATAACCCGGCATAACGAAAAACTGGAACTGAATAAAATTGAAGATTTTCTTGGAGTGAAGGAAATGAAAGAAGTGAAAAAAAATACAAAAGATTAAGCAACATTAGAAAAATAACAACAATGGCCAAAAAGAAAAAAGGAAAAGTAGTTCAAATGTTGAACCCGGAAAATTACATCAGGCAAAAGGCGCGAAACCTGCCAATTTATGAATGCCGCGTAAATAAAGACTGGGAAGAAAGCGGACTGGCGCATATTACCGTTGCCAGGAAACATTCAAACGGCAATATAACAATGGGAATGTACCTTGTCGACTTGAAATGTCTTGGCGTAAAAGATACAGTATTCAAATTCAATATCAGCGAACCCGAATACAGGGATTTACTGGATAACACCGAAAAAGCGATGGAAACGGAACCTGTTTCTTATACACTGGCACACAATATAATTTTCGCCGGAATTGAATTTGCCGACGATTACGGTTTTAAACCCCACAAGGACTTTACATCAGTTGCGCAATATATTCTCGAAGAAGACAACGATGACGTGGAACTGATTGAAATTGAATGTGGCGAGGATGACAAGCCGGTATATATACGCGGGCCGCTCGACAGTGAAAAACGTGCCAACCAAATTATTGCGCAACTGGAACGCGCAGCCGGCCCCGGAAATTACGAGGTAGTCTTGCAATCGGAAGAGGATTTTATGGATGACGGCAGTTGGGGTGATGATAAATCCTGGCTGGATGATGATGTGGATGAAATAGAAGAAAAATATGAAAATTTGTCCACTGTTGAAAAAGTAGATTTAATCGAAAAAATGTTAACCCAAATCAAAGATATATCAGATGTGCAAAGTGAAGAACTGGCCTATTTGGTAAATTCGGTTATCAACAGTTACCTCGATTTTGATTTGTTAAACAGCATCAGTGAAGAACTCATCGATAAACTGCTGGAATATGAAATTACCGATGAATATTCGGATGAACTACTGGGCATTGAACCGGATTCAAACATTAACCGTGAAAAATGGGAGGAACAGTTTTCGGAGCTCTATTATTTAACCACTGATAAGCCGAAATCAGCCGCAAAGAAAATAAAGAAACTACAAAAAAATATGCCCGACAATCCGGCGCTGGCATTTCTCGATCTTATGGTAGAACAAGCACAGAAAAGTCCAAAATATGAAAAAAAATTAATGTACTACCATAAACAGTATCCCCATTATCCGCTGATTAAATTATTGAAACCCCCATTTGACTTGCTTAACGAAGAAAATGCAAGCGCTATGGATTTTTTCAAACGAGAGCCTGAAATTTATTTCGCTAAAAGGAAATCTATCAATCATATTGAATTATTCCATTACCTGTTTGCACTGATACTTATTGCTTCATCTGAAAAAAATATTACCCTGGTTGAGGTGGTCGATATGATTAAGGACGAAATTGATATTCCTGATGAAGACGATTTCGTGCTTACAGAAATGATCAACATATCAAAAATAAATTTTCTTTTATCGTTGAATGATGAAGTCCAAAATACTCCCCAAAAAGGAAATAACCGGCACGAAGAAGCTGAAACCTTTCAGTTTAAAATTCAACTTAATGGCATTAAAAAACCTCCGGTGTGGAGGAGGATAAACGTACCTTCAAATTATAGTTTTTACGAATTACACATGATTATTCAGGAAGCTTTTGGATGGTGGAATTCCCATCTTTTCCAGTTTTCCAAAAACGGATTCGAGTCAAAAACGGTAATTACAGAAATATACGAAGATCACGATCCGGGATTTACAGAGCAACTGGAAGCGGCTGGGGTAAAACTTTCAGATGTTTTTAAATTTGAAAAACAGAAGTTCATCTATATTTATGATTTTGGCGATAGCTGGGAACATACCATCACACTCGAAAAAATTCTGCCTGAAAAAAGCAGGGATCCATCACTGCTGGCCGGAAAGGGAAAATGCCCGCCCGAAGACTGCGGAGGAGTTTGGGGCTACGAAGGGTTTAAAGAGATTATGGCCGACAAAAAACATCCGGAATATGCAGAATACGCTGAATGGTGCGGCTTGGAAGACGGTGAAGAATGGGATCCAAATGAATTCGATATTGAAAAAAGACGATCTGCTATCAGGCAATTGTTTTAAACGCATCAAATAATTGAAATGGACCGCTTAGTGAAGAACTTTCCTTTTTAAAATTACTTTATTCGCGTATTGCCCACCCCACAGAAAACGTGTGCCCGTTTCCCATCATGTGGTTTGCGTTTAGTGGATTTTCGGAGGTGTAGCTGAACGTGAACCCTTCGAACGGAACATTCAGAAACAAAAACAGTGAATTTTCACTACGGTAGCCGGCACCGACTTGAAAGTACTGTAAATCAAATTTTAGTGATGCATCATAATTCAGCCATTTCAAATTTGAATTTCGCAATGTAATGTGTGGTTGGATTCCAAAATTTCGTCCGAAACCCCAAAAATAACTTCCGCTGAGAAACAGTTTCCGGTACGATGAAAACCCGGCTGCCGGCTCTTCAGAAAACCGGAAAGTTCCGGGAGCCAGGTTCAGAACAGACAAACCCAACCTCCAGTTTTCGGCTAAAACGGAGGCCCCGAAACCGCCATCGAACAAAAATGAACGATTGTTCCCTGTTAATAAACGTGGGTCGTCGGGATGCAGCGGCGACAGCGAATTCACATCGATATTCAGATTTTCGATAATGCCGCAAACACCGAGCGAAAGCTGAATTTCGCGTGTAAGCGGAATGTGATAGGCGTACATCAGCTGCAAAATGTACTGGTTAAACGGCCCGATTTTTTCGTTCAGCAACGTGGCCCCCAGCCCCACGCGAGTAGATTGCCGCCCGTAACCTCTGCGGTTCATGGCATCGGGTGAGTATGAAAAGCTGACAAGGTAATCGTTGACCGGCTTAAACCCACCAGCCCATAAACTGTAGGCCCCCACATGTACGTTCATCGAAGTTTGCGCGGCAACCAACGACGGGTTACTGATAACCGGCACAGTATGCGAAAAATAGTGATACGGGAATTCCTGCGTTTTTGCCTGAAAAGATAAAAACAGCAGAAAAATCAATGTATTATGTTTTACACCCCTCATTGCAGGATAGTTACTTGTCCGTACTCAATATTTCGTGCATCGAAAACAATTTCGTAGAAATAGGTTCCCTGGATGATTTCGCCATTAAAAGTTCCATCCCACGGTACGTAACTGCCGCGGCTTTCGTAAATTTTTTGTCCATACCGATTATAAACGGTAACCCGTTCAGGCTCATGAAAACGGATGTTTTGAATTTCCCACACATCGTTGACCCCATCGCCGTTTGGCGTGAACACATCAGAAATTTCAATGGTACTCTCAAACTCTACCCGCAGCGTATTCGACCATGAGGAAACACCTTTATCGAGGTTATTCGCTTTTATCCTGAAGTAGTGTTCCAATGAAAAACCTTCGTTAAAATAATCGAATTGAATGGCGGAAATTTCCCCGGCAATTTTTTCCCACGGTCCGTCTTTTTCGGTTGCATGCCACACTTCGTATTCCACCCGGTCGTTGTCCCAGTATTTGTTGCTGTTCCACACGAGCAAGGCCCGGTCGATTTCCGCGGTATTCCTTTCTCTTACCACAATAGTTTGCTGCGGATTGGAAATAAATAGCTCACCGCATAAATTTTGCACTTTCAGCCGAATGGTTTCGGGAGCCAACTCAGCTGAAGAGGGAAAATAGTAAGTCGATCCGTCGTATTCGGCAGAAACATGCACCTGCATCTCCCGGCCAGTTTCCTCGTTTTCAGCAAGAATGTAAAGCGTGTGGATATGATTTTTCAACTTTTCTGAATAATATTCGAGTTCCACATTATCTTCGCTGTTAAACGAAACGTTGAGCAAGGCAATGTCGAGGCTGTCATTTATCAGCTCCACCTTAAGCGGCTCCGATTCGCCATAGCACACCGTGTCGATGGTGGTGCTGGTTTCTTCCACAACAAGCGAATTCATTCCTTCCTGCATCCAGTTCACAGTTACCTTGTTGGTTCCCTGCCCGCTCAAAATTTCGCCGCCTTCGGCTGTCCAGTTATACACCGAACCGTTCGTATTGTGAATTTGGTAGGTTACATTTTTCGCTTCGGCCATGCATAATTCATCAGGGCCGTTGGGCGTTTCGGTGAGCAATTCCACGTTAATCCGCACCGGGAAATAGGTTGTATCGGAAATGCAGCCGTACTGATTTTCAGAGTACACCGCCACATACGCATCGGGGTTGGTATCCCACCAGTTTACTTTTATGCTGTCGGTTCCCTGGCCTGCCACAATTTCTCCGCCTTCCACCAGCCATATAGGTTCGTAGTCGTAGTGATTGTTCCCGGTCCAATAATCCACCTCTTCCACATACGGACACACCGACCAGCTTCCGCCAATTTCCAGCGGGCGGTTTTTGGGGTACCGGGTAATTTCCACTTCATCGAAATTGAGCCAGCAATTGCCGTCGGTAGCCCGCAAAGTAAACGTGTTGTTTTCGGGCTCATCAAAATGTGGCGGCGCTTTCAGTTCAGTTTGAGGAGAAAAATATTCAGTGATATAATTCTCAGGAAACCAGGAATAAAATGCTTCGGGTTGGTTGTCGGCTCCAAGAGAAATGACATCGCCGGGGCAAAGTTGCTGATTGGGACCTGCATCCGGAAAAACTTCGTCGAGCGGTTCGGGTAGTTTATCGCCAAAAAATCCAGGCATAAATTTGGGAAACCATAAATTGTACGATGGAATTGTCATTACATCCAGTTCAGGATTACATGCGAAGCCTTTACGGTTTGGAAAACGGATTCTGCCCATTTTGTGCTCACCTGATGCAACATCGACATAGCGAAAATAAATCCGTCCATCGGGAGCCAGTCTCAGATCCCAACCGTTGTTGCTTTGTCCTGCCGGAGGTTGAAGCGTTAACAGCGTATCAGTGGAATTAATAAAGTTTGTAGAGCTGGTGTAGCGGGCATCCATCTGGCATAGTACTGAATCATCAAAAAAGTAAAAAAAACGGCTGCTGGGTGAAAACTCATTTTTGGAATTATACCTGGAAGTTAGGCGACGAAAATTGTACAGTTCGCCGGTTTTGAAGTTAAAATCGGTTACATAATTACCGTCACTATATATATCCCCGCCAACTAAAAAAAATAATTTATCGCCGTTGGGTGAAAACTTGTATCCGCCAGAACTTCCAATTCCCAACTCTCCGTTAATAACAGGATCCTCGTTTAAACCATTTTCATCTATCCTGTAGAAATAAATCCGGTCACGGTTGATACCCGAAATAACATTTTCATTCCTATCGATTGCCAGCCAATAGTAACTGTTGTTGCAATACCCTGCAATGGTTGGTCCGGAATGGTAATTGTCGTGAATAAATACTTTTTCAGTTACCAATTCACCTTTTCCGTTTTGGGCATTGGTATTTATCACCCCGTAATATAATGTATTGCCGTATTTTCCTCCCTGATGCCAATAGGTCATCTCTTCGTAAATAATCATATACCATCCATCTTTGTTGGGATAAGGGAGAAAATAAGGGTAGCTTTGAATCCAGGAATTGTCATCGATAAGATCGTTGCCGTTGGCGATTACCTCGTGATTTTTATTCCAGATTTTACGGCCATCGGAATAAAGGAGCAGGTTGCCGTCCTCATCGCAAATAGTGGAACCAAATTCAATTTCGCCCTCAAAATCAATCAGCTCAGGTTCTCCCGAATCAAAATTCAACTGTTGCCCGTTATTCAGCAGCCAGACATTGGCTTCGTTTTGCGCAAAAACGGAACTGAAACAGGCCAGGAGAATAAGCATCACGCCGGTTTTTAAAGCAATTTGTTTTTTGGTTCGAAACATTCAGTTCAGCATTATAATCAGGTTCAAGTGATTTAAATTTTCAGAAAAATAGCTATTATCAAAAACAAACAATAAGTCAAATCTCACATAAGATGTTTTTAGGATGGGAAAGGTTGCGTATTCGTTCAAAATATTTAAAACGCAAAAGAGACAGGTCAAATTTTGCCTGCCTCATTTCCGGTAACGTTGCTTGTGTTTCCGGTTATTTCAATTCCCGGCGGTAATACTATTCAAAATAGTTGATGTACCAGTTATTTTCGTCGAGTAACAGATTGTAAATTTCCTGCTGTTTGCCTTCAGGATATTTTTGAGAGACAATTTCGGCCAGGAAAGAAGGATCATTACGGCGTTTGGCCACGCGCATCAGGTCGTAAAACCGTTCTCCTTCAAAAGCCAATTCGCGAGCCCGTTCATCGAGCAGTTGTTCTTCCAGGTAGAGTTGTTTTGCTTCCAGGCTACCTGTCAAATCGATATAGTCGAGTACTTTATTATTGAACGGATCATGCACATAATTAATGTTTCCCACACTAATTTTATCGAATTGATCGGCAAATCCAACGCGGCCCCTGACACCCATCTGCTCCCTGTTATCAGAGATGTCGTAGTATCTGCCGTCATTCACAATATCAAGTGCCTGGGTAGTAAATGTACTTACCCCGCCGCTACGCTCAAAAGCCCACCACGTGTAAATCTCGGCCAGCCACAAATGAATTCCGGCTGCACGGTAAACTATAAAATTGGCATCCTGATCGAATACATTTTTGTAAAAAGAATATTTCCAAACAACAGTATCGGCACCGGCAGTGATAAGGTTTGCGGTTTTAAAATCATCTTCTGATTTCAAATAAAGGGCACCTTGTATCTGATTAGGCTCAATAGGTACGCCATTAATTGTATAAGCGTAGGAAACACCATAACCGCGATAAAAATCACCGGGCATCCCTTTTTGGTTCAGCCTGGTGCGTGATGGATTTGAGTTATTAACATTCAACGAGTAATTATCCCAAATGGTTTCCCACTTCAACACTGCCTGGCGTGTGGGTTTCAGCATGTACTGATGCGGCTCGCGTGGATCGAACATGCGTTGAAAATTATTCTGTTGAAAGTTGGATTTATTGAACCAGAGTGTGAAAATATGTTCCCGATTATCAATATTTATAAAAATATTTCTCCAATTGTTATATGAGAAACTGGCATCCAACTGGTATCGATAATTATCGGTTGAAAGCCTTGTGATTTTTTCAAAATAAGTGGCAGCTTTTTTCAAATCGCCCTGGGTTAGGAACATGTGCCCAAGCAAGGCATTCCTGGCATGTTCATTCCAGATTGTAACTTCCCAGGTATTATCATTATTGTCGATATAATGATTTACACCCACTGCTTTCACTTTCGTTTCCAGCTCGTTGGTAAAATAATCGATAACCAGATCCTGATCGTAGTACTGTTTTTCAAGGGTAACGGGATCCTGGTAAATTGTATCGTTATCATAACCATCCCGGGCAAAAATAATATGCACACTATCGACGTAAGGTTCGTTTGAATCCAGGAAGTTTTCCACTTCGTCAATAGTAGTAAGTGATTCATGAATAAAAGGAACTTTCCCGTAAATACGAACAGCATTGAAATAGGCCCAGGCCCTCATACAGAGTGCTTCTCCGTAAAGCCTGTCGTAATTTGTAACCGGACTGTTCTGGTCTAACACTTCGGGGTGTTGCTCCTCCAGCACGCGTATAAATCTGTTGCTGGCCGATATAAGTTTGAAAAAGTTAGTTGGCGAAGCGTATTTATTTTCTTTTGAAATATTGAAATTATAGATTTCAATCATATCTGCATCGGCATTGGGGGTAATAGTGAGTAAATCGGCACGTAGCTCTCCTAAAATAACAATCTGCTCCACCAGTTTCTGTTGCAGGCCGTAGAGTCCCATTTCTGCCGAACGGTACTCATACCAATCGTCGAACAATTTGTCTTCCGTAATATTCACCTCCTGTTCCGGATTCAGAAAATCTTTACAGGAAGAGAAAACGAATACCGATGCCAAAAAAGCAAAAACAATAGCCGAATATTTTTTCAAATTTCTCATGTCAATCAAAAAATAATTGGTTATAAACCTAATTTAATTCCCACAATAAACTGCCGGGGCTGTGGTGTTAGTCCATAGTCAATACCTTGTTCCATTTGTGTAAACGAATAGGCAAATTCAGGGTCGTAACCCAGATAATTGGAGAAAGTAAACAGATTACTGGCAGAAACATAAAACTGCGCATTCCTGAACGACAAAAACTCATCAGGGATGCTATAACTCAACGAAATATTTTTCACCCGCAGGTACGAACCATCTTCTATCCAGCGCGAGGAGAAGGCTGTGTTGCCTATCGGGTCGTTCCATAATGCGCGCGGCACCTGGGTTTCCTGTCCTTCATACTGCCAGCGGTTTAACACATTTGTACTCTGATTTTCAAGTCCGTCCATACTTTCATTCTGGTAACGCACGTAGTTAAAAACTTCGTTGCCATATACAAATTGCAGGAATGCGTTCAATTCCCAGCGTTTATAAGTGAATGTATTGCTCAACCCTCCAAAATATTCCGGTAACGATGATCCTAATACTGTTTTATCGTAATCATTGATAATTCCGTCAGGCGTGCCATTGGAACCCGATAAATCAGCAAACCGGGCATCCCCACCCTGATAAGGCATTAAGCGTTCATTTACAAGATCGTCATTTATTGCATCTTCAGTTGTGGTGTAAACCCCTTCAAAAATATAACCGTAAAAGCTGTTGGCCTGCTCACCCGGCATATTTACAATTTCGGCCCCGGGAATTGATGTAACCAGCTTGTCGCCTTTAATTTCGAGCACTTCATTTTTTACAACAGAAAGTGAAGTTTGGATATCCCAGTTAAATGTCGGACGGTTAACAATACGGTAAAACATTCCGAGATCGATTCCGTTGTTCTGCATTTTACCTCCGTTTTCGGGGCGGAAATCATAACCGAAGTAAGCTTCAAGCGGGGAATAAATCAACATGTTATTGGTAACCGACTGGTAAACATCGATACTTGTAACAAACCGCTCCCCCCACAACGAAATATCAAGACCTGCATTCAACTGATTAACAGTTTCGTAGGTGAGTTCATCGTTGGGGACCACTGCCGGATAAAGCCCAACCGTTTCGCGGAATTTAACCGCATTGTAATAGTTTGTGGCATTGGATTCGCCAATATCGTCATTTCCTGATTTTCCGTAAGATAAACGTAATTTCAATTCTTCAAGCCAGGCTGTACTCCTGAGGAAAGGTTCCCCTGATAATCTCCAGGCAACACCACCGGCATAAAAAACACCAAACGGGACATCAGCCACTTTAAGGGTATTGGCTGCGTTGTCGCCAATCCTCGATGACCCATCGATGGAAAGTGAGGCTGAGGCAAGGTAACGATCCTTATAACTATAGGTTAAATTCTCATATAACGACACCCAGTTCCAGTTACGGTTTGCACCACCTATTTCACGCAGGCTGTTGGTTCCGTCCTGTAACATACGGTACTGATCGTTTTCATGCGCATTTTTAGTTAACCCCCAGTCAAACTCATAATCGTTTGTCATTATATTGATTCCTGTGTTTGAAGTCAGGTAATGGTCGCTGCCAAATGCTTTGTCGAATTTCAGGTAGGTATTGTTATAAAAAGAAGAGAGACTGTTGTTGGCCCCCTTGGAAACATTAATCGCTTCTTTATTGTAATAAAGTTCCATCCCTTTGTTGGGCATAAAAATCAGTTCTTTGAGCACGTTATAAGTCAGCCCGAAATTGGAATTCAGCATTAGGTTTTCTTTCAGGCTGGCTTCGAAACCGAGCGTAGAAATAAAATGGAAATTACTGTTGCTTGCTTCATAATTATCAATAACTGCCTGCGGGTTACTCACTCCAAGTTCATCAACCGGGGCCAGTGTTATCAACTCATTCCCATCTTCGTCATATTGAAAAGGATTTAACATTGGCGATTTTCCGAGGCTGGTTAAAATGGGGTTGGTTTGCGCTACTTTGCCCGATTCTTTTAGTTCCGAAAGGTTGTAACTCAACGAAACCCCTGCATTCATTTTCAGCCACTGAAAAATATTCAGTAAACTTACAAAACGGAGGTTATACCCGTCGTAACCGGTGGTTTTAATTATACCATCGGCATTTGTATAACCAAACGAAAGCCCGTAACGGGCAATTTCGTCGCCTCCCTTTACATTAATATTCAGGTTGGAGAAAAATGCATTGTTGAAAATAATATCCTGCCATTTGGTATTATGCTGATAATCAACCCAACGATCGCTCGTTTCTTTAAGAAAGAGGTTGGGATATTCTTGTCGAATCCATTCTTCCTCTCTGCCTGAAGAAAACAGTACTTCACTAACAAGGGTTTTGTGTTGCCCCGCATTCAACTGAGGAATCTGATTTGAGGGAGCAAGAGAATAGCCGCTGCGTAAGTCGAGGTCGATAACTGTTTGTGTGGCGCTGGGATCAAGTGTTTCAATAATAACCAGTCCGTTTGATGCTTTTGACCCGTAAGCAGCAGTTAACAACGGATCTTTTACTACAGTTGCTTTCGAGATATTTAGATTGTTAACAGCCAAAAGCGGGTTATAGGAATAGCCATCGAGGTTTGAACCAAAAACGCCCATTGAGGCCATTGGAATACCATCAACAACATACAACGGCTGGTTTGATGCATTCAGCGAGTTAATTCCGCGCATCAGTGTAAAAGCACCACTACCCGGGTCGCCCGAGCGGTTGGTTACGTGTAACCCGGGCACTCTGCCCTGCATAAACTGATCAACTGTTAATCCAGAAGTTTTTTTAACCTGATCGGTGTTCAGCACCGAAAAAGAAGAAATCATGTTACGTTTCAGCCTCACCTGGTTAAGAATAGAAATCGGATCATTCCCGGCTGATAAATCACTTTCTGTTAAATAAATAACCAATTCACTCCGGTTACCCAGATATACCCTTTTGCTTTTATAATCACCGGAAGGTTCAACATTTAACCATATATTTTGGGAAACCACTTTTAGTGTAAATTCGCCGGCTTCATTGGATATTGAAGGCAACTGAAACGATCCTTCAATTCCAACGGCAACATTAGGGACCGGTTCGCCTGCACCGTTTACAACTTTTCCGCTCACCAACAGTGTATCCTGTGCCTGAACAGAAAAGAGGCCCAAAGCAAACACCAAAGCCCCCAAAAGGGCACACCTTTTAAAAATAGAGTATATTACCTGGTTTATCATGCTGCTGAAACTTTGCTTATTGTATTTTGTTGCCGCAGGTGAAAAATAATCCTCCGTTACGGGAACAATTGTCTTTTCCGAATACATGTCATTCATTACAAACAATTTGTTGTAACTGTTAATAAAAGTCGCTATGCTGAATGTTTTTTTCATTCGTTTTAGTATTCTAATTCTTTTCAAAGGTTTAGTTCTGTTTATTCAAAAGGAATAAAATCGATGTAATCAATTACTAATCCGTTCGAAGAAATTCCACTTCCCGGTCCTTTATATTCTATCCTCACTTTTGGCCTGCTGTATTCTTCAACATTCTCAACCAACACATCAAAACTGTTAAAACGGCCTTTGGGAATATAACGTTTGCCCGGAATAACACTTGGCATTACACCTCTGTACCTTACAAAGTCATAATAATCAAATGTTCTTACAAGTTCATCATTCACGTAAATATCGTAAACCCCGCCAATATCCATGTGAGTTGCAATTTCCATAGCATATTTCCGGGGGAATACGCTGTGTGTTTTAAACTCAACAGAATAGCGCCCAGAATAGCCTTTAGGAAACAATATTCTTATAATACTGTCATTTGAGGCCGAACTTATGTATTCCTGGAGTGGCGTAAAAGCCTGATCTGTAACTACATTAACATGTTCATACCATGCATATCGGTTAAGTCCGGTTTCGTCGAGCAGCATTTCTGCCTCGTACTTTGACGAACTATTGTAGAGTGAGTCGGGTATTGAAAAACTTTCGTAGTTATAGGCATACCCGTTACTGCAAATACTTTTATCAACCGGCGTGTACAAGATCTGAATGCTGTCGCCAAGAATATTCTGCAGCTTCAGTGTATCCTCTTCTGTTTCCCATATAAACTCCTCGGGCTCAATCATATTAAGGAAAACCCCCTGTTCGAGCAGGTGGGGCATCAGGATATCATATTGCCAGTCGAGAGGAATATTGCTGTAATCAGTATAACCCGGAATGTTCAAATCCTGGGCCATAACAGTTAGCGCCTCTTCGTAATCTTCTTTCTGTGGAAAAACAAATGTGGCAGTATAATTCCTCGACTCCACACTTACGGGAAAATATTCAGCTTCAAAAAGATTATAAACTATATTTACTGAATCGTAAACTGTATTGCCATCATCATCAAAGCCAATTGGTTTGCTTCGTTCACGGTCGAGAATAATTGAATCCTGGCTGTCGATATAATCGCGAAGAACGGGGTTATTGACTTTATAAAACTCATATAAATTGGGAAGCGGTTTGGCCACTTCTTCGAGCACGAAATATTTTCCGTTATTGTAGAGCGGGCTTTCATTTTTCAACGCAATTCCATCGAGCGTAGTTTGGGTTCCTACTCTTTCAAACAGTGCATATTTTTTCGACAAAGTTTGTACTTTTCGTTTTCCTTCAATGCTGGCAGATTGAATAAAGTGGGTAACTATATGATAATTAAGGAGAGTGGTATCCACTTCATTCAGACTCAAATATTCGGCTAATGCATCATTTGATGGTACAAAAAGTGTATAAGGAATATCAGACTGAAAAAGGGTATCGTATCTGAAATCTTCCAACAAATTGATAAAATCAGCTATTTCCGGATCATTGCTCATTGCATCCCAAACATTTTGGTCAACTGTTTCGGGATAAACATTAAAATGATCGTCCCACTCTTTTGTGCATGATGCCAAAAGGAAAATGGAAAAAACAGTATATATACCTAATTTCAACTTCATTTTTTATCCTGTTAATTAATTTGGTATTTCAAAACGTATGTAATCCCATAAAAATCTTCCCGGGATCAAAGGCCTTATTTCAACTTTATGCCTTGCATAACTTTTAAAATCAACTGTTCCCAATTCAATTTGCTGGAACGGGTTATCCTGATCGCCTAATGTGGTAAGGTCAACCAGGCTACCAATTTTTTTATCATCGATATAAACTTCAACCAGAGCGTTATCCTCGTTATACGCCTCGGCTCCAAACATAACGGTATATTTCCCGGCAACAATCGGTGGCGTTGTGTAGGAAATAACAAAATCGCCATCGATAATCAGGTAATCGTTATTCCAGGCATTGGTAATATCTTCGCCGTCTTCTTTAATAATTTCGTATGATAAATCAGCACCCGACCATTCAATTGAATTCAATGCATCCTGATTTTCAATCACAAAGTTTCCTTCACCTTCCTGGTAATAAGAATAAATCAGTGACTCTTCCATAAACTGGAAGGTCACATCGGTTTTTGAGGGCGCATGCTGTTTCATTACCCGGTCGATAAAATGGATGGCACCGCTTTGGGTAATAATATTACTCTCGTCGTATTTAAATCTAATATAGTCGATAAACGTAGAATCGCCCTGGTAAACAATAGTATCAAATACTTCTTTCCCGGGGTTAATTTCTATTTCGAGGCCCCGCCCGTTAATATTAAGCGGTATTTCTGAAAATGTATTGTAATTGGTATTTTCATCCGTATAGTCGTCTAAAAAATACATGCCCTGCAAAAAATGATAGGACACATAATTATAAAGCCTGTTGGATGAATTCGTAAAGTCATTGTCATCAGGGCTGATAACGGCAATAAGATCATCGACTGAATTTATCCCTGCTTTTTGGTAAATGGAATCGGGTTCAGCCAAAACAGTTACCGGTTGCCTGTCTTCTTCCTCTTTTGTATTGAAATCAATGGTTGCCTGCAACCCGGTAATATCAACAGCTTGTTTAAAGATTGAAAATTCAGCATTTTGCTCTAACCACTGATAGGTGGTTAAGGTGATTGGTTTTAAGGCCGTTTCAAGCTGGTGGACATACCCGTTCGAAGTTTCAATATTGGGAAACTTAACAGCGGCCTGATTATTAATTTTATAATATGAAGTATCGGTTTCAATCACGAAGCCAACAGTAAGGAAATCGCCCGATAAGGTGGGCTCGGCAAATGCCCCGAACGGAAAATCGTTGGTATGATAATCTTTATTAACCACATGGTACCTGCTAAAGGAAGCTGCATACTCTTCGTCATTCAGAATATCGCTAACAGAAGAAAACTGGTTGTTCTCATCAATAAAGCGGTTAATGGCTTCGTTATCGGGAGCAAATAATGTATAGCCTGTTCCATCCGGGTTATAAGCACTTAACGTTTTCAGGATTTTCCCTTTTTCCAAAATTGAAATGAAACTGGAATACTCCTCTTCGTTTTCCATCAGGTAATCGTAGATGGTAAGCCGTTCCAAATCTTCAAAGGCAGCTTCCAGTTCTTTTTCCCTACACGAAAAACTTGCGACCGCCAGTACTATTATGGCCAGATATACTAATTTTTTCATTTTAAAAATCATAATACGGATTTTGAACCAAATTTCTATTACGCTCAATTTCATTTTCGTACACCGGCAAATACCAACCTAACGGATTGGTAAGTTTCGCGGCAAGTATCCTCTTTTGCGTTGAAGGGACATTGCTGATAATTACTTCAACCAGTTTGCTTTTTCGCCCGTAATTATTGCGGCGTCCCATTCGCAGGAGGTCGAACCAGCGTTTTCCTTCGTAAGCAAATTCCAGAGCTCTTTCTTCGAGTATGGCATCTTCGAACGCAACCCGGTTAAATGCAGGAGAAATAGGTTGAACATTTGCCCGGCTCCTTATTTCATTAATAATTATTAGTGCTTCGTTGTAACGTTCTAATTGCGACAAAGCTTCGGCTTTCATAAGCAGCACATCGGCCAGGCGGTAAACAATCCAGTTGGCACTGTATTGATCAGCTCCTGCCCGTACAGATAATCCGTCGGGTGATCGCCCCACATATTTCCAGATTATAAAATCATCTTCGCCGATTTTGGCAATGGTAGCGCCCTGCCCTCTGACAATTTCTTTGGCATACTCACTGCCAAACATTTCAACAGCTTTCTGGCTGGGATCATACTGGTTACTGTTCTGCTCGGTCAATCCGAATGTTCCGTTGCGCTGATTTCGGTTGCCGTCAAATTGAAATTCGAAAATACTTTCGAGTGAATTCCCCGGAGAAAAAAGCTGGAACCATCTTGAGCTTGGCATCAATTCCAGATTTTCGTTTTGTTCGATCTTCTGTACATGAGTAAGCACTTCTTCGTACTGAAACCTCCAAAGTGCTATATCGGCAAGCAGAGCATCGAATGCGGCTTTTGAGGCCCGTCCTTTGTTTTCGGCAATTGTGGGGAAACTTTCGGAGGGCGCAAAATCACGGTTGGCTTTCAGATCGCTTACAATTTGTTCCAATACCTCCTCGTCGGGCGATTGTGGCAGATAAAAATCAGCATCATCACTTTCAGATGGCTCAAGCACCAAAGGGACATCTTTAAATAACCGAACCAGGTAAAAATAGCTTAAACTTCTCAAAAAATAAGCCTCGGCCATTAAACTCTTCAGTTGAAAATCGGTAAACGTATTGTCAATTTCTTTAACTTCCGGTGCATTTTTAATGACTTCGTTGCAGTAGTTAATTACCCGATAAAAAGTTTCCCAGTTACTAAAACCATTATCGGGATAGATGTTACTTTCCATTATATTCTGTTCTCCCGATGACTGGCTAAAATCACGCTGCAACAAATCAGCCCGTAACTCTCCGTACAAAAACAGGTTCCGGTCCATGGAACCAAAAGTTTCGTATGCTGCCATTAAAACAGCTTCAACATCTTCTTTGGCATTCCAGAATTCATCCCTGATGAGTCCGCTGGGAGGAATAAGATCCAGCCAGTCGTTGCAAGAAAACTGCATGAAAACCAACAGGGTTAGCAGAAAATATTTTACTTTTGATATCATATCCTTAATTCCTTTTTTTTAGAAACCGATTCCAATACTAAATGTATAAACTTTGGGCGGTGGAGTGCGCGCATAGTCCACCCCAATCCAGAACGGGTTGCTTGCATCTTGCCCAACTTCAGGGTCCTGCCCTGAATAATTGGTAAAAGTGAGCAACTTGCGGGCACTCAATGTAAAACTGGCCCTCCTAATACCCAGCTTATTACAAAGTTCTTCATTTAACTGGTATCCGATTTTCATATTATTCAACCTTAAATAATCGCCTTTCTCAACGTAACGATCGGAACCGAGGTTGTTTGCCGGATGATTCATATAAGCACGCGGTAACATACCTTTCTCTTCCTGTCCCTGAATTCTCCAGCGCCTGAGAACTGCTTTACTTTGGTTGTCGCGGTTGTTCATACCTTCGGTTTGAATGGCAATCCCGTTAATAATATCGAAACCAACGCGGTAATGGAAATTGACAGAGAAATCAAAATTCTTATATTTCACATTCGTACCAAAACCGCCAATAAAGTTCGGGTTGGAGTCGCCAATATAAACGACATCGCTCAGGTCAATTTTGCCATCGTTATTAATATCTTCGTAAATAGGATCTCCGCCTTTAAAAATGTAAGTATTGGTATATTGCATTGGTATGGGCCTGCCTTCGTTGTCGAGTATTACATTACCGTCAGCATCGTAGGCAACAGCATCTTCGTCACTGGCATATACGCCCAGGTACCTAAAGCCAAAAAATGAACCAATGGGCTCTCCTTCCTGCACAAGTTGAGGATATTGTCCGTTACCTATTGAGGTGGAACGTTCGGTATTGAAATTCGCAGGAAGCCTGTTAAATGAGTTAATATTCTGCGAGGTATTGAAGTTAATAGCCACTAACCAGTCTTTGGTACGGACCAGACGCGCATCGGCCATCAGTTCCCAGCCTTCGTTAGTCATTTCTCCCCCATTCAGGAATTTAAGCGTTGAGTACCCCGATGAATAAGGAATGTCATAATCCTCAAACAGAATATCATTGGTAATTTTTCTGTAGATATCACCTTCCAAATATAATCGATCGTCAAAGAGGCTGAACTCAGCTCCAATATCGTAAGATGTAATAGTTTCCCAGCGCAGGTTACTCAATTGAATACTTGTTGGAGCAACTGCGGGATTCAGGATGTAACTTCCTGTTCCGGTAGATTCATACGTAGCAAAGCGGGCATATACATCGGAAGGTTGGCGTCCCGATACTCCCCAACTGGTACGCAACATACTTTCGCCCAAAAAATCGAGGCCGCTCATAAATGGTTCACTGGAAAACCTCCACCCGAGCGACAAGCCTTTAAAAAGCCCCCAGCGGTTGTTGATACCGAATGAAGAATGGGCATCGGCACGGAGGATAGTTTGAACCATGTAACGGTCGCGGTATTTATAGTTTATATTACCGGCACCACTTATCAGGCGGTTTTCACCCGACCCTGTTCCAATCCAGTTAATTTGCGGGTCGATAGCCGGATCTTTAATATCCACACTTGGTGTCTTATTTCCCTGCAGGTTCATCCATTCGTAGCCCGACTGGTCGGTAATCCAGGTTAATGCGCCCGACAAGCCGTGGTCTTCATTCTGAAACGGTGAACTAAAAGCCAACTGAGATTCGGTACGTATTGAATTGTTCAGGTTGTTGCTTTCTTCTGCTTTATTTACATTCCAGGCAAGCCAGTCGGCCCCGATAGCATTGTAGGGCAAATAATTTTTCGATTTTGAACCTTCATACTGAAAAGAAATTGTTTCGCGGAAAGTAAGCCAGTCGTTAATCCGGTACTGAAGCATAAAGGTATTTTCAAGCCGGTTCATCACACGGTCGTTCTTTCCCAGTTTGGCAACTGCCACCGGATTAAAATAAGTTACACCGTCACCCTGGTAGCTATTGATTGGAGTAAAATACTCCCCCGTATAACGCCCCATATAATCACGTTCCCAAACACTCATGTTGGGTGCTTTTATATAAGCCATTTCCCTCACATTCCTCGGGCGCCAGTGATTACCTTGTATTGAGACATTGCCATCGATGGCATTGTTGATATAATTGAATTTTACCTGGAAAAGCAGGTTACGCGAAAGAAAATAGTCGAGGTTAATACGCGTTGAAAAACGTTGTGAGCGGGTACCGATTGTTGTACCGGTTTCATCCACATAACTAAACGAGGTAAAGTACCTTGTTTTTTCGCCACCTCCCGAAATACTGAAATAGTGATCGTGAGTTTTACCATTTTGTGTAATCTCGCCTATCCAGTCGGTGTTGGCCGAATAGTTATAAAAGTCGGTATAGTCCCTGTCGTAAGCAATTTCCGGAGGAATTTCAAAAGCTCCCTGACTGTTGTGCCATTCTTCCAGCTGAAGCATAATGTACTCGTCGCCGTTAAGCATTGGAATCGGAGGTGGCTGCACGTTTTGGTTGAATTTATACTGATAATCGAACTGCACTTTCCCCATTCGTCCTTTTTTGGTTTCGATGAGCAAAACGCCATCGGCACCACGCGAACCATACACTGCGGTAGAAGCAGCATCTTTGAGCACTTCAATTGATTTTATATCCTGTAAAGCAATATTAATGAGGTTACTGATATCTTCCGTATCGGCAGAGCTAAGATTAAAATCGGTAGCTACCCTGAATTGTGGAATCCCGTCGATAACAATCAGCGGCTGGCTGTTTCCCATGGAACTCAGCCCGCGTATTACCAGTTGCGAGCCAGAGCCCGGGTCGCCCGATGCACTGATAATATCCAGCCCGGAAACTTTACCCTGCAAAGCATCGGCAGCCGAAATCATACCCACATCCTGCATGTCCATTAAATCGACTTTCACAGAGGAGGAAGCTTTGTCCCGATCTTCTATATTGGTTAAACCTCCGGTTGATTTTGATTCGGCTGTAACTGTAACTTCACCCAATGCAACATCGGAAGCTTCAAGCTCAACCATAATGTTTTTGGTAGGATCAACTTCAATTTCCTGAGATTTATAGCCGATAACACTCACGCGGACTACATTACCGGGGTCATTCATTTCAAGGACAAAATCGCCATTTACATTGGTAATGGTGCCGTTTACTACCCTTTCTTCACTGTCGTATTCCACAATGTTGGCCCCAATAATGGTAGTATTATCCGATTTATCGATAACCCTTCCCCTGATTATTGTTTTTTCCTGAGCTGTTGCAGCAAAGAAAGCAAATAGTGCAACAATAAAAATTATGGCAGTTCTGATGTTTTTCATTTCGTTCACAAACCTTAGGTTTTATATATCAAATTGCTTTGTCTGTTTACTGGGTATCCACTTCATTCACTTTTAATACTCTGTCAATTTCATGAATAACAGCATTATTGAATACATTACTGAAATTGTCGTCACTTTCACCCAGGTTAACTCCTGTAAGCATATTGGTTAATTCTGATTCTTCAATTTCGGTATAAATCTCCCCATTTTCATTTTTAAACCGAATCATATCTACATCCGGTTCTACATATAACTGTGTATAAACCGTTGAGAATGGAGTTGATTTTTCATCGATTCGGGTTGTTTCGTAATAACCGGCGGCTTTGTTTCCATCGGTAAATATTAATTCTCCCTGAACAAAATGTAGCATCAGAAACTTCTGCAATTCCTCTTTCGACATGGAGCTCACATTTGCTTCTTCAAGCGCTTCATCGCTGGGAATAAATATAGTATAAAATTCATTATCAGATAAAAAGCTGTAGCGGAATTCTTTATTGAGTGAAAGACCGGCCTGATTTAGCAAGGCATGAAATTTGGGGTATGAAGTCTGAATCCTGTTAAAAATACTGGTAACAGAAAAACTGAACCAGTTATTAATTTCCCATACAGTGCCGTTGTCGGCAGTTGTGCTTAATACCTTGGGGAATTCTGTAACTGTTGATGTGCCTTTGTAACCGTAAGTAGTTGGTGCTGTCCCAGATACCTCGCCCGTTACATTATTTACAATTATATAATTACCGGCCAGGTTAGGTAAAAATTCCTTGCGGGCTATTCCCCTGGGTTGCTGAGTAGCCACAACATAAGAAATCATTCAAGCACATAACATATTTTACAACATCTTCTTTATTGCTGAACCTCAACGCACCTTAAACGTATTCATTACCAGTTCCAATATGAATTATAAAAACTGAAACATTTATATTTTATCCGAAAATCATACGTTTTACTTTAAAGAAATTTGAAAGTGACAATACTAATTTTGAATCGATATGAAGTTTTCTCAGTTAATTACACACCGTTACGCAGTAAGAGATTTTGAAAGCACACCGGTTGAAAAACAAAAACTGGAAAAAGTACTGGAGGCAGCGCGGCTGGCCCCCTCTGCAGTTAATTTTCAGCCGTGGCACTTTTTAGTGGTCCAGTACCCCGAAAACCTGGAAAAGATGTTTGCGTTTTACCAGCGCGACTGGATAAGAAAAGCACCTGTAATCATTCTGGCTTGTGCCGACCACTCACAATCGTGGAAAAGAGGTTTAGACGGGAAAGATTATGCGGATGTGGATGTGGCCATTGCCGTTGATCACATGGCGTTACAGGCTGCTGAGCTGGGACTGGGAACAACCTGGGTTTGTAATTTCAATGCGCAGAAATGTGCTGAAACATTAAGGCTGCCCTTGCACATCGAGCCACTGGTGATGTTGCCCCTGGGTTACCCGGCCGGTGAGGATATTCCGGGAAAAAACCGAAAACCCGCCGAAGAAATCATTCATTGGGAAAAGTTTTAACCCCTAAACATAATAATTTGCCAATCGCAATGCCTGGCTGCCATAACCCCCGCCAAACAAATAGTAATGATTTAAAACATGGTATAGCTGATACAGCGGATTTCGATCTTCCCAATCCGGAGGCAATGGGTTTACCTCGTTGTAAGCGCTGTAAAACCGCCGCGAAAAACCGCCAAACATTGTCATAATTCCCATTTCCATTTCGCGGTCGGCATAATAGGAAGCAGGATCGATTAACGCCGGTCCGTTTTCGACAACCATGTAGTTGCCGCCCCACAAATCGCCGTGAATAAGCACAGGTTTTGATTCCGCCGGAACGAGATAGGGAATTTTATTTAAGAGACGGTCGTAAACTTTCACATCGAAAGCTGGCAGCGGCCTGTCTTTTTCGATTAAATCGAGCAAATATCCCAATCGGTTATCCCTGAAGAATTCGGGCCAGGTATCTTTCCATGAATTGTCTTGCGGTGTTGACCCGCAGTAGTTATCGTTGTAAAACCCGTACTTTTCATTTTCAAACTGATGGATTGTGGCCAGACCACGGCCGAGGATTTCATCGGTGTTGGCCCCGGAACCTCCGGGAGCAAGGTACTCCAGCACAAGAAAACCGGGCGTATTGTCCGCCTCTTTTGCGGCAAAAACCTCGGGAACCGCAATTTTTCCTTTCGCTGCTTTTTTTAGTTCACTGAGACTCTCTGCTTCGCGCAAAAACATGTCGGGCTCGCAACTGGCATTCCATTTCAGAAAAAAAGTTCCGGCACTGGTTTCAATTTTGGAAGCATTGTTGATACAACCACCTCCCAAACTGCCGGATTTTTCAATTTTCACTTCCTTATCAAATTTCTCCGAAAGCGACTTTTCTACTTCTACCAAAACCGATTTGCTGGTGTTTCCAAATAGCATAGTGTAAATTTTTTCCCCTGAAAATAAAAATATCCCGGCAAAAACCGGGATTTCTCGTTAATAATTCAAACATATTTTTCAGGAAAACTACTCTACCGTAAACACATAACTGCCGGCTGCGGTCCGAATTGTTCTGTTAGCAGTTTCAGAAATTCCCTCAATTGAATTTCCGGCAACTTCACTATCGCCTTCCTTTACAGCTGATTTTCATCAACACCGGGCAAATCAACCACTGCACTTGAATTTTGCGCCACGCCGTTCGTCTGAAATTTTCCACTGCAAAAGCGGTTCAGCATTGTCAATTCCAAGCGGGTTTTCCTGAAATTGGTACTGCCCCCAACTTACTGGTAGTCAGCTTTCTGACATGACATCAAAAGAACAAACGTCACTGCCAAAAATAATCCGGTGAATAATTATACTGTTTGAATTAATTTATTGCATTTATTGAACCCGCCAGCTGGCGGGTTCTGGTTTTACCCGTTTACATGGACCGTAGGTTATACCTACAGCTATTGTTGTTGAACCCTTACAGGGTTCTAATTTATTACTACTTTTCACCCGTAGGTTGCACCTACGGCTATTATTATTGAACCCGCCGGTTGGCGGGTTCTTTTCTGATATCATACCATTTTAATTAATATATTCATATTTTAAAAACTTTGATGAA
>NZ_JBSQIC010000052.1:0-26493 GCF_055108615.1 Tangfeifania sp.
CATAATCCGCTGAAATTCAACAACAACAACATCTGAAATCGTCGTTAAGTACATAGAAAAAAAATCCTGCAAAATGGGCCGGGTTGTAGTTCAACACCGACTCATCCTGGGTCTTACAGACCGCTCAGAGTCCTATTTATTACCGCCTGGTTTTTATTCATTTTTAATTTTATTAATCCGAATCTGCTGGTTATCAATCGTAAATTCGAAATATTTGTCATTGTTTTCAATTAGTTTTACATCTCCATAATGCAATTGTCTGTGGTGATTTGCACAAACTGTCAGCAAGTTTAAAGTTCCAAGAGAACCTTGTTCCAATTCAGATACTGGAATTATATGATGGGTTTCAACATACAATTCTCCATTTCTTTTTTTGAATCCATGTGGATTTAATCCTAAAGCTTTACAAATCTGACATTCATAGTTATTCTCTTTCTTTACTGCTTTAGAAATATCACCACGTTCAATTCTTCTGCTGACTATTTCTTTTACTCTTGGCGTTGCATTGAAATATTTTGCTTCAAGTTTCTGTAGGTCTACATAGTCATTCAATTCTGTGGTTGTTGCTTCACATACAATTTCAATATTACTTTCTGCAAGCTCAATAATTTTATCAAATGTATCTTTCTCTAACGACCACGAAGAAGCTTGACGACCATTTAACAAGGGTTTCTCATTTTGAAAATCAGTCAGGTTTTGTAAATCGCTTAAAAGTATCGGATTATCGAGTAGCTTTTTTACATAACGAATTTTTACTCTTAAACGCTCTTCACCATATTTCTCAGGTGTTAACCAAAATTGACCATCAGAATCAGGCATTGGTTGTGCTTGACTCATAATCTCAACAATCCCATAAATACCTGCTTGTAATCTTTCTTTTCCTGCTAATTCTTCTTTTGTTCTTGAATCTTTTCCAACTCGGATAACTGCAAACTGTCCTTTTTTGAAATGTTCACCTTGCCAATCAGTTACTCTCCATGTTGAATTTATTTCGTCGGTTTCAAGAAACTCGTCTATTTGCCAATATTTCGGGTTACAAAAGAAAATCCAATAACCTGTGTTATTAAATGTAGTATCACCTGAAATTTTAGGTTCCTTATATTCGGGGAAAGGCAAATCACTCGAAATATTTTTTTCTAAATATTCAAGCAGTTCAAAAGAAGTGTCTTTTTGACTATCTGTTCTTAGCTGAAAATATTTTTTAGAAGCTTTTTCAATCGTTCCAAAATGAAGATGTTTAATCTTTTCCCATTTTTCTTTTGAATTGTCGCGATAAAAATAATTCCGAGTTTTTACTGCTGTATATTCTGCCCATTCTCCAGAATCCCAGTCAGATTTTAACAAACTGTTAATCTCGGCAGTATTGTTTTCAATTAATTCCTTGTCCAGAGCAAGCCAAATTGAATTTTCGTGAATCGTTGTCGTAATCAGGTTTCCGATTTTAATTCTTATTCCGTCACTTTTTATACTTAATCCCCATTTTTCAGAGCCAAAGGAATCCGCATAACAAATAATTTCGCAAAGAATCTCAAGATAGTTTCTTTGTCTGTGTTTATCAGGTAGTAAATCAGTAATTATTTTTTCAATTTCACTCATGTTTCATTGGTTGTAGTTCGTTTAATAAACTTGGCGGTAACGGTCACTTGTAAGTTGTCGTTGCGGATTTCGGAGTTCGTTCCTGTCCGATAGGACGGAACGATGTTGCGAGAATCCAGCGTACGACACACGACGAACCCCGCAATGCAATTTTACAATGTTATGCGGTCGTATTTTTCTTTATTTTATTGAATTTTAGCATTTAATAATATTCGTATTCATATTTTTCAATTCTCCAATCTTCAAGTAGGTAGTCAGTATTTATTGCATTGTCAATATCAATACTTTCAATTGAATCGTTGTCCAAGTATGTGTAGTCGTATGAATAATAATATCCATTAAAATTTATAACATACTCCCAAACGGTTGTTTTTCTTTTTATTCTTCCTTTTTCGTCATATTCATAGGTATTTGTGTATTCATTATGATTTTCAGCGTCTTCCACCTTGTAAATGTCGCATGATAATATATTCCATTTTGAATCATATTTGTAACGATATTCGGAAACTCCAGATGATGAGTAATCATAGATTACCAAAGTGTCAAGTCCCATTTGATTTTTATAAAATGTTTTTATTCTTCCTATGTTTCCACTGTCATCAAATCTCCATGTTTCTTTTTTGAGGAACCCATTATTGTCATACTCGTAGAGGTATGATTGACTTGAATATTCACCATGTTGCACCATTTTAGTACATTGCTTTTTTTCGTTGTATTCATAGGTGTAACGATAATCTAATGAGCTGAAACTGTATTCTTTTCTTTCTATCAATAAATTATTTTCATCATAATAATATTCTTCTTTGTCTCTGTTAAAATAATTTCCATTGTCTTGATTAAAAATGTATTTCGTTAAAAGTCCGTTTGAGTCATATTCCCAACTTTTTTCAATAATTGGAACACCATAAACATCTCCGTATTTATAAGGATATGTTTTAATGGTTTTACTTTTTAGATTAGTTTCTTGTGGAGTTTTATTTTCATCTCCAAAATCTTCTTTCTCACATGAAAATGCGATGAAAAGAATAAATGCAATAAAAATTAGTTTTTTCATATTTGAGAATTCGTTAGTTTGTCTTTTTTAATATGCCGCATAACGTAATAGTATTTTATCCATCGTTCATGCAAAATACAACAAAGTACTGAAATTAAAAATTATAGCGAATATAAGTTTATTTTAAAAGAAAAATGATGGATAAAATATAGTTGGACGATGCCGCTGGACCAGTAGTACTGGGTTACTTTTAAATGCGGGCACGTAACCTGCTGGCTGGATGTTCTTTGTTTTGCATTCAGGGGTCAATGTTTGAGCTGCGGAGTTCAATGTTTTACGTCCGGCTGTCAATGCGTCAGTCGCGGATTTCAATGTGTCGGTTGCCATGTTCAATGTTTCATTTGCCGTCTTCGATGTTTTACTTCCCAGGTTAAATGTTTGAATCGCGGAGTAAAATGTGTTATGCACCGAGATAAATGTTTCACTATTGGGGTTTTCCGTAGAAATCCATTCGGGAAAACCCCTGCCTATAGCCGGTTTCATCAATCCGTTCATTAAAAAGGCTGTGTGAAAATACAAAATTTTACACCGTGGCTTTAGCCCGGTGGATGAGAAATTCAAAACCGACCTACGGCTTTAGCCGTTAAATCCCTGAAAATTAATGGCTAAAGCCGACTTCCATTCTTCATGAAATCACCGGGTTAAAACCCGGAGCAAAAGATTTTTTTACTTTTCAGATTTTCACACAGCCTGCTTTAGCTGACGGTTGAAATCAATATCAATTCAACCAGGCTTTAGCCACATTTATTAACTGCCTCCTTCATTGCTCCGCAACTGTCCGTGCCCGTTCGTATTCGCTGCAGAATTCGGGGTTGGAATATTTAAAGCGAATCATCAGCGGCTCGGGCTGGTTGGAAAAAACTGAAATTAATTAAAATGGTGAACTGGCAACCAAATCTTCAAGCATTGAATGGATACTTTCTTTTGTTTCGTTTTGAAGCGTTTTGTAATCGTCATTTTGCAGCGGTGCTCCATACTTTACGAAAACTTTTGTAACCGGTTTGCTCATTTGCCGGAAAAAATGCCCGATAAAGGGATCGTCGTCCACCCAGGCATCGTTTTCATCTTCGTAATCAATAGCCATGGGAATTACCCGGATTCCGGTATCGGCAGCAATTTTAAAACTGCCGTTTTTAAAAGGTTTTGTAAGTGGCCCTTTCGAAGTAGTACCTTCGGGGAAAAGCGCCACCGGTATGTTGTTGCTCACCGATTTTTTGATTTTTTTCATTGTGGCCACTAAACTTTTCAGTTCAGCCCGGGAAACAAAAATGGCATTGGTAATTTTTGCACCGGTTTTCAGAAACGGCCAGTTTTTCAATTCGGCTTTTGCTACAAATGCTGCGGGGGTAAATGCTGCCACAATAAAAATATCGATGTAACTGCGGTGGTTGGGCATGAGGATAAAATGTGAATTTTCCGGAAGCTCGTTTTTGTCAACTTTTATTCCGCAAACAAACAGGATGCTTTTTCCCCAGGTGCGCATCGCCCAGTTTTGCAGTGGCATGCTGAATCCTTTCAGTTTGAGCCAAAACGAGCCAACAATTACCACGTAACCCGAAATGAGTAAAATTAAAATCAGCCGCAAAAAAGCGAGCGGGAAAAGAAAAATGATTCGTGCGGTTTTCATACTGCAAATATGGCGAAAAGCTGGTTTTGCAGTGTTGTTTTCATTCAGGTTTTATACAACGAAATTAAATTTTATTCAGATGAAACCGGGCAAGTTACCATCTGAAATGCTCCCCGGGCAAAAAATATTTCTTTTTCAATTGTGAGTTTATTTTTTGGAAGAATTCCCGGCAGTCCGCCCAGTCGGTTATATTTTTTGAAATTCCGGTGGTGCTCCCGTCCTGCAAAAAATTCGGCAAGCCGGCTGCCGGTGCCTGTAATATTTTTAGGCAGCGGAAAGGCATAATCAATTATGATTATTTTACGGGCTACACTTTTCATTCCGCTAAGTACCGGGTCGATAACCGTGCTGTAAAATATTCCTGATTTTACCATTTGCAGTTTTTTTTGATATATTTAAACTAAATCATTTTTCGTTTAAACTGATTGATTTCGTTTTTGTTTACATCGCAACAATAAACAATAATTATGAAGAAAATTCAGGCAAAGCAGATTTTACCATTTGTGTGGATGAGGATATGACAAAAACAATGTAGTTTGATTAGAATATCAAATGAATAATTTGAATTGGTAAAGAGTTTTGATTTCTTTTTTATGAATGAGAAGATCGTTTCTCCTTTTTCATTACGTAAATTGTTGCAATTACTGCAAATAAAACCATTCCTCCCAGTAAAATCAATACAGCTTCCATAATTAACTTTTTTTTATAAGATATAATCCCAATACAGAAAATATTACAATTACACTAAAATTAACTATCCCAAGCAAAACTTTGTTTATGGAATCTGTTAAGATTGCACCTAAAAATGCTGTTCCAAAAATAATTTTTGCAAAATCTAATAATAGTTTGCCTAGTTCTTTTCTCATTTATTAAATTTATTAAATTTATTCTATTGTTGACAAGAAAAACAGAGAAAAGGGCTGATTTGACTTTATCTGTAAAA
The DNA here is from genome assembly GCF_055108615.1 of Tangfeifania sp. NCBI lineage: Bacteria > Pseudomonadati > Bacteroidota > Bacteroidia > Marinilabiliales > Prolixibacteraceae > Tangfeifania > Tangfeifania sp. The sequence continues at coordinate 5,221 of NZ_JBSQIC010000052.1, forward strand.
CCCCTTCTTCTCAATATACTCCCAAACTTTGGGTGGCAAAAAATGGCGCACATCCTTTCCTTCTTTAATGGCTTTACGAATGAAGGATGAAGAAATTTCCATCTGCGGGGCGTTGTCTGCAATCACAATATTTTTATGCTGCATTGCTTTTGATTTGTCGAAACCCGGTCGCGGGTAAATAACCATGCCATAATTTTCCACAATAGTTTCGTGGTTTTTCCATTTATGAAAGTTTTTGAGGTTATCTGACCCCATCAGAATTTTAAAATCCCGGTTTGGATTACGGTCCTTCAGGTAAGCCAGCGTGTCCACTGTATAACTGGGCTTTGGCAGAAAAAATTCGATGTCGGCAACCTGCAGCCGGTCGTCATTTTCCACGGCCAGATTTACCAGGTATAGCCGGTCGTAGTCGTTTAAAAGATTTATTTTTGTTTTGTGCGGGTTTTGGGGGGTAACCACAAACCAGAATTCATCCAAACCCGTAAACTCCACCATGTAGTTGGCAATAGCGAGGTGGCCAATATGCACCGGATTAAACGACCCGAAATACAAGCCGGTTTTTTTTGTGGGGTACGATTTGGATAGTGGTTGTTTCATAAAAAAAGATTTATCGTTTTCAACGAACAAATGTGCTTAAAAGTTTTCGTTGCCAACGAACAGTTTTTAATTAATATTCTTTTCACCTGTTCCCTGAAAGAAATTCGTAAACCACTTTTTCTGCCTTATTTAAAGCTTTTGGTAGTTCTTTATTCACAATAACGACATCGAATTGATTAGCAAATTCCAGCTCTTTTTCGGCCTTGGCAACACGCATTTTAATTTTTTCCTCCGATTCAGTAGAGCGGTTTCTGAGCCGTTTTTTCAGTTCCTCCACCGAGGGGGGCTGCACAAACACTGCCAGTGCTTCGTTGCCGTAATATTTCTTAATATTCAGTCCGCCGACCACGTCCACATCGAAAATCACATTTTTACCGGAATTTCTTATCCGTTCCACTTCACTTTTCAGGGTTCCGTAAAAAATACCGGTGTACACTTCTTCCCATTCCAGGAATTCATTGTTTTCTATTTTCTTTTTGAATTCATTTTCAGGAATAAAATAGTAATCTTTCCCGTGCGTTTCGCCTTTTCTCGGTTCGCGGCTGGTGGCCGAAACCGAAAAATTTAAGTCGAAATCTTGTTGGAGCAGGTGTTTAACAATGGTTGTTTTGCCGGCACCCGACGGCGCTGAAAATATGATGAGTTTGCCTTTCATATTTCAAAGCACATTCAGTAATTGTTCTTTAATCCGCTCCAGGTGATCTTTCATTTCCACCACCACCCGCTGGATGTTGCTTTCGTAAGCTTTGGAGCCAATGGTGTTGATTTCGCGGCCCATTTCCTGCGAGATAAAAGCCAATTTTTTGCCGTTCGATGATTGCGAATTCTGGTTCAGGGTTTCCAAAAAATAGCTGCAATGATTTTCCAACCGCACTTTTTCTTCGTTCATGTCCATCTTGTCGAGGTAATAAATCAGTTCCTGTTCAAACCGGTTTTTATCCACATTTTCGTTCATGTTCGATTTGCCGAGGCTCTCGTTTAACCTGCTTTTAACTGTTTCAATGCGCTGCGTTTCAAACGGACCAATTTTTTGCAGTAGTTCGCTAATGGAATTTACGTTTTCCGAGATATCGGTTTCCAAGGCTTTGCCTTCCTGAAGGCGGAATTCATTTATTTGTTGTATGGCTTCGCGAATATTTTCGAGAATTACCTGCCACTCTTCTTCATCGAGTGTTTCGTATTCGGTTTTAACCACATCGGGCAGCCTGAGTGCTGCATGCAATGTTGTGTTGTCGGTTAATAATTTAAGGTCGTCGTTAATTTTTTTGAGATGCCCGAAATAGCTTTTCAGAATGGGCTCGTTAATTTTTGAGTTCGATTCCTCGCCATGATTTTCCAGGTAAATGGTCAGGTCGATTTTTCCGCGTACCAGTTCTTCCGAGAGTTCTTTCCGGATTTCAATCTCTTTCTCGCGGTAGAGCGAAGGGACACGTGTGTTTATGTCAATCTGTTTGCTGTTAAGCGATTTAATTTCAAGGGTAATTTTTTTATTGTTTACCTCGAATTCGACCCTGCCAAATCCGGTCATCGATTTTATCATAGTTTCCAAATTTTGTGCGAATTTAATACAAAGTGGGAAGATGGAAGACGGAAGACGGAAGTTTTCTTTCCAAACAGCTTTCGTTCATTCCGAATACCTTTATTTTATAACTCCTGAGCCAATTAATTCATCGTTCAGGTACCAGGCTGCAAACTGACCTGAAGTAATGCCTCGCTGTTCTTTTTCAAAAAGAATGTAGGCACCTTCCTCTTTCATGTGAATGGTACCTTTTTCGAGCGGCTGCCGGTAACGAATGCGGATATCGAAATCTTTTTTATCGCCGGGCTTCATGTTAAAACCCGGGCGAATCCAGTGGATATCATCCGCTTCAACAAAAAGTCCCGGGCGGAACAGTCCGGGGTGCTCTTTCCCTTCACCCACGTAAACAATGTTTCGCTGCACATCGGTACCAAGCACAAAAAGTGGTTCCTGATGTCCCCCGATATTCAGCCCTTTTCGCTGCCCGATGGTATAGAAATGAGCTCCCTGGTGTTCGCCAATTACTTTGCCATTCCAGGGTTTGTAGGGAAAAGGAAAACAAATTTTGCGGTAGTTTTCTTCCGAAATTTCAACCTGTTTTTTCTTCTCTATGAATTTTGCCGGCACTTCAATAACATTGCCGGTTTTGGGTTTTAGCTGCTGTTGCAGGAAAGTTGGTAAATCCACTTTCCCAACAAAACAAATGCCCTGCGAATCTTTACGGCCGGCGGTGGGGAGGTTTTGCTCCCGGGCAATTTTCCTTACTTCTGGTTTGGTAAGGTGCCCAATGGGGAACAACGATTTTGACAGCTGCTCCTGGTTGAGCTGGCAGAGAAAATAACTCTGATCTTTGTTGGTGTCTGTCCCTGCCAAGAGCCGATAAATGGTTTTGCCGTGAACCTCGGTTGAATCTTTTCGGCAATAATGTCCGGTAGCCACATAATCGGCATCAAATTTCAGGGCTTCTTTTAGAAATGTATCGAATTTAATTTCGCGGTTGCAAAGTATGTCGGGGTTGGGGGTGCGGCCTGCCTGGTATTCAGCAAACATGTAATCCACCACCCGTTTTTTGTAGTCTTTGCTTAAATCCACAATGTGAAACGGGATTTCCAGTTTTTTGGCGACCATTTTAGCAATCAGGGCATCTTCTTCCCAGGTGCAGGCACTTGTAACAGCGCCCACACGTTCGTGCCAGTTTACCATAAACAGTGCAGTTAAATCGTAGCCTTGCTGTTTGAGCAAATACGCAGCAACACTTGAGTCAACGCCACCTGAAAGTCCAACAACTACCCGTTTCATGGCTACAAAAGTAGGAAGTAAAATGAGATTTTTAAAAAGCAGCGGAATGAATTGGTTATTTTTTTAATTTAGGATATTTTTGATGCTTGCTTCATTCGGAAAATTTAATTGGCTGGTTGACCTTAATGGTTTGATTGACAGTTTTTTATTTTTGATGAATGAAAATGCATTTTAATATAGTTTTACTAATTCAGACGAAATAGAATGAGAACCAGGATAATACTTCTTTTCATCGTATTTTTTACAGGTATTCACTTAACAAATGCAGCTGACCCTCCGTTTTTGCAACTGGTTAATGACCATTGGGTAAATGAAAAACTGGAAGCAATGACGCTGGATGAAAAAATTGCCCAACTAATGATGGTTACTGTCTATCCACGGCAGGATGAAGCGGCCAGGGTGCAAATGGAACAGCTGATAAGCAAAAATCAGCCCGGGGGGATTTTAATTATGCAGGGAGACCCGGTAAAAACAGCACGCTGGATAAATAAATTTCAGGAAAAAGCAACAGTTCCTTTGCTGGTGGCAGTAGATGGAGAATGGGGGCTTTCCATGCGCATCGACAGTACAGTGAAATACCCGTATGCCCAGGCATTGGGAGCTGTTCAGGATTCAACATTTATCAAACAGATGGGGCGCGACATTGGCTACCAGATGAAAGAAATGGGGACTCACATGAATTTTGCGCCAGTTGCCGATGTTAGCACTAATCCTCAAAATCCGGTAATTAATTTCCGGTCGTTTGGTGAAGATAAAATTGATGTTTCCCAAAAAGCCTGGTATGTGGCCGGTGGAATGCAGGAAGCCGGTGTTGTTCCGGTGGCCAAACATTTTCCGGGGCACGGCGATACACACACCGATTCGCACAAGGAATTGCCCGTAATTGAACATCCGAAAGCACGTATCGATGAAATTGAAAGTTTCCCTTTCAGGTACCTTACCGAAAGAGGAATCTCAGGAATAATGACAGCCCATCTTGATGTGCCTGCCCTCGACGATTCAGGAACACCTTCTTCGCTTTCAGAAAAAATAGTTAACGGTTATTTACGCGAAGAAATTGGCTATTCCGGCTTCGTGGTTACCGATGCCATAAACATGAAAGGGGTTCAAACCGGAAAGGGAGATGCCGAGCTGGAAGCACTGAAGGCGGGTAACGATATGGTTGAGTTTGTTCCCGATATTGAGAAGGCCGTTCTATCTGTTAAGCAGGCGGTTGCAAGCGGCGAAATTCTACTGGATGATATAAACCTCAAATGCCGCCGTGTTTTGGCCCTGAAACGATGGGCCGGGTTGCACATTTCCAGTCCGGTAAATACTGACGGGCTTACTTCACGATTAAATTCACCTTATTACGAGGTTACCAACCGCAAGTTAATAAAGGGGGCGCTAACTGTGCTGGTAAATAATGACAGATTGCCTGTACAGGATTTGGGAAATCAAAAAATTGCCACTGTAATGATTGGAGCCACTACAAAATCACCCTTTCAGAAAATGGTGGACAAATACGTGAAGGCAGATCATTTTACACTCAGCAAGAGTGATTCGGAAAGGGAACTGGCCAGCCTTCGCAGCGAACTGGGTAATTACGATTTGATTATTGCCGGAATCCAGGGCATAAATATTTTTCCGTCAGGGGCTTATGGCACCACCCAGGTACAGCGAAATGCAGTTGCTGAACTTGTCAGGGAAAATAAAACAATTACGGTTTTCTTTGGCAATGCCTACGCTTTGAAACATTTTGAAAATATTCATCAGTCCGGCGGCTTAATTTTAGCTTATCAGAATAATCTGTTAACACAGCAACTGGCCGCACAGCTTGTTTTTGGTGCCTTTGATGCCACCGGGCGTTTGCCTGTAACCGTTGATAACCGGTTTGAGCTGAATGACGGGATTTCGTTGAAAAAAAACAAATCGCTGGCTTTTTCTATACCGGAAGAAGTGGGAATTAATTCAGCTCTTCTTCGCCGTAAAATTGATTCAATAGCGCAGCTGGGAATTGATTCGCAGGCCTATCCGGGATGCCAGGTATTAATTGCCAAAGACGGGAATGTGATTTTTCATGAATGTTATGGTTTTCATACTTACGAAAAAGAACAGAAAGTAGAACCTTCGAATATTTATGACTGGGCTTCGATAACTAAAGTTACCGGGCCTTTGCCCCCGATAATGAAACTGGCAGATGAGGGGAAAATTGATTTGGATGAACCTTTAAGCCACTACTGGCCCGATTTTAACGGGACAAACAAAGAAGGGCTTACCTTTCGGGAGGTTTTAGCGCACCAGGCACGGTTGGCGTCATGGATTTCTTACTGGCAAATGGCTCTCGACGAAGATGGAAACCTGAGCGGAGAAGTTTTTAAATCGCACCCAACTGAAGAATTTGATGTGCGGGTTTCAGAGCATCTGTATATGAACAGGAATTTCAGGAAAACGATGTTTGATACTATCCGAAACTCAAAACTGTTGCCCCGGAAACGATATGTTTATTCGGGTTTGAGCTTTTACCTTTTCCCGGACATGATTTCAAACCTTACGGGAGAACCCTACGAAACCTACCTGAAAAATAATTTTTTTGACCCACTGGGAGCCTACACGGTTACTTACAACCCTTACCTTCAATTTCCATTAAAACGTATTGTACCCACCGAGAATGACGATTTTTTCAGGAATGAAAAATTACGCGGTTTTGTGCACGACGAAGGCGCAGCCATGATGGGGGGCGTTTCGGGGAATGCAGGTCTGTTTGGCACCACCATCGATTTGGCCAAAATTTTTCAAATGTATCTGCAAAAAGGATATTACGGGGGCAAACGTTTTATTTCTGAAGAAACCGTTAATGAGTTTACCCGGATTCAGTATCCCGAAAATGATAACCGGCGTGGATTGGGATTTGATAAACCATACATTGACAACCATAAAAAAAGGCTGAAAAATGCCTATCCGGCAGTTGATGCCAGTAAAAACAGTTTTGGGCACAGTGGCTACACCGGCACATTTGCCTGGGCCGACCCCGATAACGGACTGCTCTTTCTGTTCATGTCGAACAGGGTACATCCAACCCGGAATAACGCGGGGCTTTTCAACCTGAACATTCGTCCCGCAATGCACCAGGCAATTTACGATTGCCTGAAAAAGAATTGAACCCCAATTCTTAAAAAAGGTTAATTAACATTCAGTTGGTTTCTTCTTGAACCATAGTCAGATAGTCTCTTTTTGCTCAATTTCAGGATTTTGCAATTGCAAACTTTTTGCTGTACGAAAACGTAAAAATATAGCGGTTGAAAAACGCTAAATAACTTAACGCTGAACTATGTATTATTTAATTATTAATTTTAATTTTACAGGTTCAGACGTTTTTTTTTAATAATAGGAGTAAACAACAAAATAAAATTTTAGCATTATGGAGCGTAAAATCACATTTAACGAGCTGCGTAAAATTAAAGACAGCTTACCTGACGGTTCTATCAAAAAAATGGCTCAGGAATTTGACCTTACCGAAGAAACCGTCAGGAATTATTTTGGAGGAGCAAACTATACCAGTGGTAAGGCTGTTGGAATACACATGGAACCCGGTCCAAACGGAGGCATTGTTCTTCTCGACGATACAAAAATTCTTGAGCGGGCTAAGCAACTAGCCGAAAAAGAAGCTGTTTAATTGGAAGTTAATCATATTTTTAAAGCTGTCCTTATTAAGCAGGGCAGTTTTTTTATATTCCTTTTTTAAACCAATTACAACTATATTTATGAAAAAATATTTATTCTACTTTCTAACTGCATCCCTGGTTTGGTTCTCTTCGTGCCAGACCGAAGAGCCCTGGCAACCCCTTTTTAACGGCGAAAACCTTGATAACTGGGACAAATATCTTGGCTCGGCGCTTGACGGGCAAGACAGCCTGGCCCAAGCAGCTACTGTTGAAAATGTGTTCTCGGTAGTTGAGGAAAACGGCGAAAAGCTGATCCGGATTTCGGGTGAAATTAACGGTTCGCTGGCTACACGCGACACCTTTGCAAATTACCACCTGCAGCTCGTTTTTAAATGGGGCGACGAAGTACATGCCACCCGAAACAGCGGATTACTTTACCACAGTTTTGGGGATTTTGGTGCTGCCTTCGGAACCTGGATGACCAACATAGAGTGCCAGCTGATGCACGGCCGTCTGGGCGATACTTACCTGATGAACAATACCTACTGCGAAACTTCAGTAGAAGAAGTGGAAAATGGATTCCGTTATTCAGAAAACGGGGAAGTAAAAAAATTCAGCATCGAGCACAACGGACAGGGAATCCAGAAGAGGGTGGATGCCGAAAAGCCGCTGGGCGAATGGAATATCGTTGATTTATATACCGTAGGCAACACAGCAGTACACGTGGTGAACGGAGAAATTGTCATGAGGAATATCAACACGGGAACTGTTGAGGAGGATGGAACTGTTAAGCCGCTAACGAGTGGTAAAATACAGTTGCAGTCCGAAGGTGCCGAACTTTTTGTTAAATCGGTCAAAATAAAACCCATTGATGAACTTCCTGCTGAATTGTTAAATGATCTTCCCGCTGATATTTGATGTAGAACAAGAATACATTTCTGAAAAAATCCGTTTCAATTTTTTGAAGCGGATTTTTTTTACGTGAAATTTTTCAATGTTTCCGGCAGTAACTTTCTGCTTAACAGCACTAATGTCTTGTGCCTTAGCTTGTGGGTATCGACCCTTCGGTAGCCCTTTTTACGGCCGGCATTGGCACGTTGATATTTCATTTGATTACCCGCGGGCGGATACCGGTATTTTTGGGCAGCAGCTTCGCTTTTATTGCGCCATTAATCGAGGCCACAAAGTTGTATGGCTGGGCCGGGACTCTTTCGGGGATAATTGCAGTGGGGTTGGTTTACGGTTTGGTTTCAGTATTGGTAAAAATGCGCGGAATTAAGTTGCTGTTGTTCGGTATGATTGCATCCATCGGGATTAAATCGCTGGTTGAATCGAAAACCAACATGGCTGAAACACGCAACCAGGTTATTGTTTCGGTGGTTTTAACGGTTGGAATTGGTGGTGCCATTATTCAAATACGGAACATTTTCGCTGGCCGGGATAGGTTTGGCAGCGCTGGTGGGAATTATGCTGAATATAATTTTACCACAAACGAGAAAGGAAGAATAGGATTTAACAACTTCCTCTCGTTACCATTGTTTCCCCAACCGATGTGAGGTTGTGATTAAATTTTCATGGGACACCAATGGTTTTTAGGTCTATCTTGCTTTTTCAGAGTCTGTTGGAAAATGATTTCTTTGTATTTTTCTTAAAACGTTTTCCAGAACATTGTTTTGTAACATAGTTTCATAACATAACTGTAAAACATTCAATATTTTGCGACACACATCGGGGTTTTTGCGTATAAGTTGGTAGATTTGTACATATTGTAAACTAAAAAAACCGATACAATGGAAACTGAAACTTCTTGTCTTACCAGCACTGCAACAATTTTAGCCTGCCAGAAAATCGCCAAATCATTTAAAGAAAATATTTATGAATTATCGCGCATTCGTAGTGAATGGGATCATGAATTTGCGACCTCTTTAAATGTGTGGATTGAAGATACCATTGAAAAATACTACAAAGAAAACCTCGATAGTATTTACGAAAAAAAATATCGCGATTGGCATGAAGTATTGGTTGCGGGACTGCAAAGCCTTAAAATTTTGCGTGCTTCAATTAAGGTCGATTTCAAAGACGATAAACAGTTTCAGAAAGATACTTTTAAAAAACTTGGTTACTCTGATTATTTCAGTGATGCCAAAAATGGCGATCACCTGAGTCTGTTTAAATTTTTAACCACCTTTGCCAAAAACCTTGATGAAAATACCCGTAAAAAAATTGTAAAAAGAGGTTCGCCCGATTCACTTTTTGAAAAAATACTGAAGGCAGCCACCCAGATTAACGATTACAAAGACTGTTTCCAACGGCTTGAAAGTGAAAACGAGATAGGAACTTACGGACAAAAAGAGGTAGCCGAAATATACCAGACAATTCAGGATATATGCCGTATTGCAATTGCCTATTATCAATTCGATCCCGAAAAGCGGGATAAGTTTAATTTTTATAAAGTACTTGTAAACTTGTAAACTACCTAATAGTTAGCTTTGTAAAACGGCCGGCTGATTTTTCAACCGACCGTTTTTTTATCATTTCTTTTTTGTGAACAGCGGATCGGCACCAATTGTACCCTTAAGGTCGGCAATATATTTTTCCGATTCCACATAAGCTAACTTGTGCATTGCTTTTTCGATACGTGAATTAATCTGCATCTTATCAACCAGCGACTTGTTGGCCGGATTTTGTTTGAAGTCTTTCAAATATTGAAGTTGATTCTTCAGGAATGCAGCTTCTTTTTGCTGTTTCAATTTCAGCCTTTCTTTGTACCATTCGGTTTCAAGCACGTGATCTCTGTCGAATTCTTTCCGAATCTCCTTGTCGCTCAGGTCTTTACCATTGTAGTGCCCGTATGCCATAACGTGAAGCAGTATTTTCAGCGGAGGAATAGCTGCTTCAACGCTGCCGTCTTCAAAGTATTGCAAAGCTACCTTTTGCTGGGCTTCAACAATATTTTTAATGCCGTCAACATAAACTTCCATATCCTGAAGTTCCGGTTTTAACATATTTTCGTTGAATACGGCCAGTGGCTCATCAAAGAGCCGGTTCATGCAGCGGAAAGCAAAATTCTGGTTAATGCGGTAACCTAACCGGCTGGCAAGTATTTTCTCTCCTTCATATTCAAAATCTTCCAGCTTGTCGAGGCATTTGTTTTGAATGAGTTTCCGGGCATCCCTGTCTTCGGGTTCAAGTCGTGCCCATATTTCAGGGATGAGGATACTGATGTCATGATCGAACCTGTTTTCCTGGCCTACATATCCCGCAGCTGAAGTAAATCCCTGGTATTCTGACAGGATGTAAGAAAGCAATGCGTTGTTTAAGTCGCTTGTAGGCACCAGCATATTAAAGGGCCCTTTGGTGAGTGCACCTTCAGAGCCTGCTCCTGTTGTGGAGGGCGATTTGCCGGTAAGGCTGCAAATAAAATCCATGAACAGCTCAGGTATTTCCTGGTAATGAATAGGATTATAAACACTTAACGAACGAATTCCTTTTGCTTTGTCGGCCGGATTGTTTTTTCGTCCGGGCAAAACCGCGTTAACCGGGAAATGTACAGGTTGGTCGGGCGCCACTTTGCGAAACAGCCGGGCACCGGTTTCGGCAAGATACGAATCCTGGTTCTCGTTTTTAAACCTGTTGCGTTGCAAATACCTGGGATTATTGGTAGGTACGCCGTTAACCACCCGGGTGTGCGATGGTGCCACAAAATAGCCGCCTTTTGGGCTGTCCATTACTTTAATGATTAAATCCTTTACCGGTTGGGTATATTCATCAAAATGAATGGCATTTTCGTACAGGTTCCTGGCATCTTCGCGGGTTAATGGCTCATAGTTGGTGAGGAATGTATTTTTTTCAACAATATCGGCTTCTGCCTCCTTGTCGTACCCTCTGATTATTGCCTCGTCGGGCCGCTGGAAAAGGTAGCTTTCGCAATTTGTGGTCAGTTTTACACTTTTGTTGGTGTACTCCGGATTTAAATTGTTAAGCTGGTTTGCCGGAACCGTTATTGAAGCTGTGATGTCATCTTCAGTCTGAATTTTTTGGCTCGGGATGAAATCAGAACGTAATTTGTGCAAATACCATTTTCCTTCCGGATTAAACCCAATACGCACATAACTGGCCATAATTTTGTTGTGCTTGTAGCGGAGTGCGTTTCCGTCGCGTCCGTTTACAATTTCAACATTTAAAAAGTCTTTCCACGGGCCTTTGTCCTGATGTGTGCGGTACATCCTCTTAATGTATAGTGCGAGTGTTCTGATATGAACAGGGATGCTTTCCAGGAAATTGTTATACTCCTCGTTATACAGATCGGAAGGAGTTAGCAATTTTACTGCTGATCCCAATGTGCGGTGCGGACTTAAAAATGGCCGCGATTTGGCATTGGGATGTATATTTTTCCAGCGGTTGGAGTAATCGTAGTTGATCAGTTTATCAACCATTTCATAATCTTTATCCAGGTCCTGAATGTAGAACGGGCCATATTTAATGGCATTTTGCATCGACTTTGAAATCTCCGATTTCCCGCCACCGGAAACCGTACTTGGCTTATGGCAGAAAATACCTTCGGGTGCGGTGTCGATAATTCTCCACAGTTGTTGTTCAGGATGCTTTACCAGCTTGAACTTATGGCCGGTTGGGTGAACATAGGTTTTGTAGGGCGAAAGTTTTAAACTTTGCTCTTCCCCGTTATGCATCCACGAAACCGTTCCTTTTTCAATTTCAATATCAGCATTTTCGTGAATGTAAATAATATCGGGGTATTTTTTGTCGATGGCATAATTTTCGGGCATGACATCAATTTTCCCGTCGAGCAGCTTTTTCACTTCTTCAAAAGAGTAGTTGTTGTCGAATTTCCCGGAAAATGACTCACCGTAAATATTGTCGCCCATATTTCCGCGCGAAAAAGCAATGGCACCGCCCGCGTGTTCTTCTTCGGCCAGGCCATACAAATTGGCAGAGTAGCCAATTTGGGTTTTTATTTCTTTTTTTGAATAGCCGTAGTAGTTGTCTGCAATTAGTGTAACTACCACACCACGCTCGTCGCGGCAGGTAACTTTAAATGCGCTCCCATCGTTATAAAGTTCATTTTCATCTTTCCAGCACATGCCGTCTTTGCGCTGCCTTTCGGTAGCATCATCGAAATGTGGCAGCCCAACATCTTTCTTTTTAAGTTTTGTCAGTTGCGGGGCCAGTACTATACAGCCGGTATGTCCTGTCCAGTGTTCAATATCCAGCGCTGCGTCATTAACTGCAAGGTTGTGGTCGCCTGCATTTCCGAAAATGGTTTCAACAAAATCGAGATTACTCACCAGGCTTCCCGGCGCAAAAAAACGGATTTCCATGCTTTTCTCGCTCATCCAGCCTTTTACTTCGGGGCAAACTACCGGGCGAAGCAACAAAGAAACCATGGTTTTGGCTTTCTCTTTTTGATTGGCTGTAAATGGCAGAACCGTAAGTTCTTCGGGGGGATTAAGTGCACTGTGAAGCATGTGGGCGAAAGCAATTTTGGGCACTTCTTTCTTGTCGGGTGCCACCGGGAGTCCACCTTCAACAATGTGAAAAGTTCCTTTGGTGGTGCGCTTGTCGGCCGCCGGGTTGTTTAAAATTCCCTGCTTGACCCGGTACGAGCTGACCAGTTCGTTTTTAAAAGAATTCCCGTTGGGCGGGAGACTTACCTCGCGTGCCATTCCCGGCTGGTTGAGAACGAATGTTGACCCGGGCAACCGGTAGGGTTTGTCGCATTCAACATCTTTTAAATAGTCGTTAATATAATTTTGAATGCGCGTATCGACAGGCGAAAGGTGGTCCGAAAGCAGTCTCGATTTTTCGCGGAAACTGCTGATTAAACTTTCAGTTAAAGAAATAAACCGGGCATTGGCAAGCCGGGTTCCCGAGTCTGCATCGTCGCAATACAGGGGCTGGTCAATTGCTGCCAGTTGAAGATTGATATATTGAATCAGCTCTTTCCGGTCTTTTTTTCCTGGCTTTAATTTGTTTTTTGTATTCTTACTCATATTGTGGATTTTTCTTGTTCTTCCACTAAAATACAAAATAAAGCCGTTGGTTACCAAAAAACGGTTATCTCCTTTTCAATATTAACCCAAAAGAGAAGTTGATTTGAAAAGTGATGTTTGAAAATTAAAGTGAGCCGAAATTTTTTAATTGTTTATTCATCAGAAACCGGAGTGTAGCCTTCAGGCACAGCCGACTCTGACGGATTGTACGGGAAAACATCTACGATGGTGCTGACGGCAAGGGCGGAAACTACGTAAGGAATTACCAGGTACGAGAGGCTTCCGTCGAGCCGTTCCAGGGCTTGTTTAATGTCGTCGGCCATTATTAGATAGTAAGTGCGCATTTTTTTCTCTTTCCCGGCTTCTTCGTCAACAGTAACCAGGTTGATGGTTGCTTTAAACCACCATTCGCCCGTGTCGTAGGGAAACACTTCCCCAATGCGCGATTTTTTGATGTCAGTAACCGAGAACTCTCCTCTTGCCATTTCCTGCATTTGCCTTGTAATACGTGTTTCGGCATCGGTAAACGACACGGCATCCAACAGAAAATTTTCGGTAACAGTTTGTTCTTTACCACTTTCGGTAACTTTTGTGTATTTTACTTTACATTCGAACCAGGTTTGCATATTCATTAAATTTTAGGTCTGCAAAATTAACATTCCGGATAGTAAATCAATTGCAGCCCTGAATTAATTCCGAATAACTTTTCAACAAAAAAACCGGCTGCTTTTTTGCAGTCCGGTTCTGAAGTAAACTAAACAAACGTAAAAACCTTTCTCTGGGTTTGTTCTTTTCTGAATTTTTAAAGAAAGGATCCGCGCCTACAAACGGACCCTTTACAGACAGCTACAGACTAAAATTCAGAAGGAGGCGAAGTTAATTGTAGGCATTTTCTCCATGTTCGTAAACATCGAGTCCTTCTTCTTCTATGCGCCTTGAAACGCGCAATCCAATTGTTGATTTAATTATTTTGAAAAGGATTAATCCCGTTCCGAATGCCCAGGCGAAAACTGCTGCCACACCTATTAATTGCGAAAGCAGCAAATCGGCCCCGCCTCCGTAAAACAGTCCGCCCTCGGTGGCAAAAAGCCCAACGGCAATGGTTCCGAAAGCGCCGTTTACGCCATGCACCGAAATTGCACCCACCGGGTCATCAACTTTAAATACCTGGTCGAACAGTTCAACGCTGAAAACGAGGATAATTCCGGCAATGATTCCAATAATAAGTGCTCCTCCCGGACTAACAATATCGCAACCCGCAGTTATCGCCACCAAACCTGCGAGCGCACCGTTAAGTGCAAGAGACAAAGCCGGTCGTTTGTAGCGCATCCACGAGGTAAAGAGAGCTGCCATTGCTCCTCCGGCTGCTGCCAGGTTGGTCGTTAATGCTATGTGGGCAATGGCAAGTGTATTTTCGGCTCCGGCAGCACCAAGTTGCGAGCCGGGATTAAAGCCAAACCAGCCAAACCAAAGGATAAAAACGCCGAGTGCCCCAAATACAAGGTTGTGCCCGGGAATTGCTTTTGCTTTCCCTTTTACATATTTTCCATGACGGGGGCCAAGCATGATAGCACCAGCCAGTCCAACCCACGCGCCTACTGAGTGAACGATTGTGGAGCCAGCAAAATCGAGAAACCCAAGCTGATCGAGCCAGCCGCCGCCCCATTTCCAGTGTCCCGAAATAGGGTAGATAAAAACAGTAATTACAATTGTAAAAATAATGTAGGCATTGAATTTTGTCCGCTCGGCAACTGCTCCTGAAACAATTGTAGCCGCTGTTGCCGCAAATACGGTCTGAAACATCAGGTCGGTTTTGTTGGCATAATCGCCAATGCCGTTATCGTTGATGAAAAGCGACGGAGTTCCTATGAAACCTGCAATTGATTCACCATACATAATTGTGTATCCGATAATCCAGAACAAAATAGCCCCAACCGAGAAATCCACCAGGTTTTTGGTGAGAATGTTAGCAGTGTTTTTTGAGCGGGTGAAGCCAGCCTCCACCATTGCAAAACCGGCTTGCATGAACATGACCAAAAATGTGGCAACCAAAACCCATATATTGTTAATTGAAATCGAAAGTTCTTCCATGATAATTTCTTTTTGTGTGGTTATTACTCTTCTTTTCCTTTAATGTAGAGCGATTCGTCGCCCGTTTCGCCGGTGCGTATGCGATAAGACTCTTCGATGGGAATAATGAAAATTTTGCCATCGCCTATTTCACCGGTCCGGGAAGATTCAAGAATCGCATTTACCGTTTTTTCTACATTTTTATCACGTACTATAATCGAGAGTTTGATGCGCTCAATGGTGCTGGTGTCATAAACAATTCCGCGGTACACACGCCCTTCGCGGGCCTGGCCGACACCTCTCACGTCCCAAAATGAATAGAATTCAATTCCGGCATCATGAAGGGCTTCGTTTACCTCGTCAAATTTTGTTTTGCGAATAATTGCTTCAATTTTTTTCATAGTATTTTGTTTTAAGGTTAAAGTGTGATTCCTGCTACAATGTGAAATTGCTCGGAGGAAGGGTTGAGAATGGCTGCTCCTGAAACCGGCAGCGAAAAAGAATCGGTAATTTTAATTTCTTTCGATGTGCTGATTCCGATGTTGCACACATTAAAATCACCGTCAACAGTGTAGGCTCCATCGCCGCCTCCGAGTGTTATATCAACTGCGCCGGCAGAAAGGCCTGCTTCAAGGTAAATGTCACCTTCGCCATCGTTCATCATATAAGCGCCGGTAAGTGAGAAGCTGCCTAAGCCCAGGCTTACCATTGGTTCGATGTAGTGCGATGTGCCTTCCAGCCACATGTCGCCGGGGAAGTAGTAATCAGTCACTGTTAAATCCAGCGAAGCATTGTCACCCAAACCGATCCCGTAGCCAACGTAAAGATCTGCTTCGGCTGCTTCGTTGGTCGATGCGTTGTACGAACCCCATGCACCTATTGCAAATCCGCCGGTGCTAAATTCAATACCTGGCTGAAAAGCGGGCCCCGAACCAAACTTTGTCCCGCGCCAAACATAGCTGCTGTAAATGTCGAGACTTGTACTCCATTCCTGTGCTTTTGCATCCGGAATAAAAGCCACCAACACTAATACACTTGCTGTAAAAATCAAGGTCTTTTTCATAATGCTCGTTTTTAAGTTAAACTGTGTTTTTTTTAATTTCTTTCACTTCGTTTTTTGTGGTTTTCTCTTTTAATAAAAAATGATAAATTTTGTTTTACCCCCTTTTTTTAATCGGTAAATAATATTTTTGTGCAATTTTTCAATATATACCCTCCATTATTTTAATGCTTCGAAGTCAAAAATGAGTATATTTTTAATTTAACCCCTATTTTTGATACACCGAAACAATTCTATTAACAAATATTTAATATTCATGCCTGAATAAAATAAATATGTCATATTTATATATAAATAAATAGATAAAAGTTGATAGTTTTAGTATTTATCATCTAAATTGTAATAAAGCAACTTATTTTTCTTAAAACAACGAAACCCAAAACGATTCGGAACACAGAAAAGAAATTTATACTTTCACACCCGACAAAAGATAAAATTCAGGGAAAAATGTATTGTTTGTATCGATGGACAGCACCCTCATGAAAGATAATGTACGGCATATTAAAGGGAATATAAAAAATTGGTATTTACGTGATATTCCTGATTTCAACTCGTACAACATGTTGGAAATAGCCGCCGATACCGGCCTTTTGTGCTTGAAAACAAGACATTAAAAGTTCCTGAAATAACTTTTCACAATCCTTACTCCAGGGTTGTTGAGCTTGAGAAAAATACTCAACTTCAGGCTCATTTTCAACTGTTTGTGCGGGGCGAAAAAAGATGGGAACTGGCAAGCGAGGTTGATTTGAAAACCTGAAAATTAACCCCCGGGGAGACGGCTTCGTAAAAAAACATCCGTTTTAGCTTTCCCGGTTCCATAAATGGGAAGCAACACTTTTTCTTAGGACTGCAAAATGGCCCGTTCCGACCTGTTCTTTCCCATGTTGAATTTTACAGATATGTGAACTAATTTCGGCTGGTTATTCCCCGGCAGGCTCAATAATTTTTACAAGGTGCATGTTTGTCAACCGCTGTGCCCTTGTTGCTGGATTTATAAATCCCGGTGTCAGCTTCGAAAGGCTTCGGTGTTTAAACGATTGGACCAACTTTATTTTGGCAGTTGATTGTTTAATCTCTTTCAATCCCTCATCGTTTGTAAAAATCCAGTCATTTTTTCGCGTCAGGCATTTCGCCAGCTCTTCCGAACCATAAAGAAAATAACCCGGTTTCTTTGCATAAAAGAACAATTCCCGGTGTTCCGATTTGTAGGTGTTCAGCATTTCTCCTTCGCCGGCCTTTTCGTTAAAAACTTCGCAAGCCGGAATAACTGAATGATAGGTGAAAATTTGTGGAAAAAGGTGGGCATTTATTGCGAAATTTAGTGCCACAATGGAAATGACACTTTTTAGTAGAATACGATTGAGTTTGTTCTCTTTATTTGAAAGAAAAAACAAAAACAACAGCCCCGCAATCCCCAACCAGAAAAATACGTTTTTGGAAGGAAAGAAGTAAATACAAAGTGCAAAAATCAGGAGCCATAAAACTACAGATACGAAAAGTTGTATTCCACCAATCGTTTTTTGCATCCCCTGCGAAGTTTTATTTTCGAAAAAAAACAACAGCCATTTTGCCGACAAAACAGTCATAAAAGGAGAAAGTACCATTAAATAATGGGGTGCCTTGGCTTTTGCGAGGGAAACAATTATCCAGTAAAAAACTATTCCGCCCAGGCTGAAAAATTCCGGGGTTTTCGATTTGAATAAGGTTTTAAATTCCATAAAAAACCCTATAAAAAACAGAAATGCCCAAGGGAGGAAAATATAGAGTGTGGTATGAAAATAAAACAGGTAATCTGTATTGCCCCCTTTAATCTTTCCGGTAATCCGGCCTGCGTTGTTATCCCAGAAAAAGAACTTCAGCCCATCCCAGCCAAACTGGTTAAAAATACCGGAAAGACCGGCCGCAAGTACCAACAACGAAACAAAAACCCCCAGCACTACTTTATAACTAAAAAGATACCTTAGCTGTTTTTGATATACCAGGTGTGAAAGTGCAGCAGTAACCGGCACAAAAACCCCGATAGGACCTTTGGAGATGAGACCGAGACCGATGCCCAGCCCGGCCAAAAGCATATTCGCCAGTTTTTTCGATTTAAAATACTCAGCAAGCTGCCACACCGAGAAAATGACATTTGCCGTTAAAATGCAGTCGGTATGAATATCGTTATGGAACAGAAAATAGAATTCGGAAGTAGCGAGCATTAAAGCGGCAACTTTTGCTGTCTTTTTGCTGTAAAAAAGGTTGGCAAACCGATAGGTCGAATACACAGCAATACCGGAATAAAGTAATACCGGCAGCTTGAACGCAAAACCGACCGGTCCGAAAATAAAATAGAACGGGGCTGTAATCCAGAAAATCAAAGGTGGTTTTTGAAGGTACGGTTCAAAATGAATTTTCAGGTTTATCCAATCGCCTGTTTCATAAATTATGCGGCTGATAGCTGCATATTTCCCTGCATCGCTGGTAATAGGTGCGATTAGCCCAAAAAAATATGTCAGCACCAGAAAAAAACCAATAAAATACCCAATGATGATATTGCTGTTAATTTTTAAATTATTGATCATTTTTGTTCGATTTAGGTTTGGCAATAAAGTACTTTGTTCTGCTCTCTTTAAGTTTTATGACAGCGTCTTTTAAAAGTTCCGGAAATTTTTCAGCCGGCACCCGGCTCCATCCTTGCGAATAATTAAAAATTTCGTATGATTTTAAATCCAGGTACTTTTGTTCTTTTTCGGTAAAAACCAAAAAATGGCGGGGTTCGGCCGGCAACGTGTACACCGTGTCCATACTCACTACATCAAATTCGTGGTGGCAGTGAATCCGGATATTCGATGCCGTACGGATGTTCCCGTAAACATACACTTTCTGGTCGTTGGCAACCCCTTCGGCATTCAGGGCATCAACCATCTGCTCGCCCGGGTTGGGCATTAAAATAGGGTATAACAGCACTAAAACATTGAAATAAAGCAACAGGATTCCGTTGGCTAACACAATTTCGGCAGGGCTGTTTTTAAAACCTCCCGCGAAATACAGCGCGATAAAAACGGCACTTATCGCTGTGCCGGCTACCAGCGTTATGTCGGGAAAAATAAAAACAGCATACAATAAGTTTATTACAAATGTAACCAGCGTCAACGTCAGAAAAATCTTCAAAACCGGTTTTTGAAACCGGGTTTCGGCCTGGGTTGCTATCCATGCAAAAAACAGTGCAACCAACGGAATCACCGGCAAAAGGTAGCGGTCGTAGAATTTAAACACTGCCCCCGACATTATGATAACTAAAACCACCCATGTTGCAATAAACCCCAAAATAGCTTTTGCCTCTTTACCGGATCCGGAAATAAAGGCTTTCAGCTTTTGGGGCTTCGAGAAAGCAATAATAATCCAAGGTAGCGAAAAAGCAACGAGGTTGACAATGCCGAGCAGTGTGTTGGTAATCACCTGTCCGATTTTTGACGAAACCCGCCCACCGACCTGGTCGGTGTAAAAAGATTCGAGGTAAGTGGTTCCGTGTTCGATGTACATGATTACAAACCAGCTCAGTGCTATCGCAACCGAAATAATTATGGCCGGCCAGTGAATAATTTCACGGATTTTCTTTCGCTTCCAGGGATTCAAAAGCAGGAATAACACACTGGCTCCTGCAAACGCAGCAGCCGGCAATCCCTTGGTTTCGAAAGCCAAAGCCGCTCCGAGATAAGCCATCCAGTAATATTTTGGCGGGGGATTCCCGCGGAGCATTATCTCCAGAAATCCCCAAACACTAATGGTAAGGAAGAGTACCAGTAAAATATCGGGGATGGACCGGCTGGCGCTCATCAGTACCAGCGGGTTGGCCGCCGTAACAAAAGCGGCTGTTGAAGCGAGTTTCCGGTTTTGGGTAAGCGATTTGGCCATAAAAAAGACGACGATAACCAGCAGGGCACCCGCCAGCCAAAACAGCAGGCGCGAAGAAAATTTACTGACTCCAAGCACCTTGTAGCTACCAATTAAAACCCAATAGGTGACGATAGGCTTCAGGAAACGGGGTGCCCCATCGGCCTTGTAAGGGGTAAAGTAGTCGTCCTTGTCCATCATTTGCAACACAGCATCGGTATAATATTTCTCGTCGGGAAAATGAAACAGG
This sequence comes from Tangfeifania sp., assembly GCF_055108615.1. Taxonomy (NCBI): domain Bacteria; kingdom Pseudomonadati; phylum Bacteroidota; class Bacteroidia; order Marinilabiliales; family Prolixibacteraceae; genus Tangfeifania; species Tangfeifania sp. The sequence continues at coordinate 25,547 of NZ_JBSQIC010000052.1, forward strand.
TAATCGAGAGCACCGGGCGACGAATAAAGTAAAAACAGTAAGGGAATTATCACCCAGTTAAATTTACGTAGGTAGCCTTTTTGCATCGGGTTAGTATTTAATCAGGTACATCGGTTTCAGCACTTCGTCCCGTGTCTTGGGATTGATAAACCGCCCGCCGCGGTTAAGATACAGGTGCCGGTATTCAATAACAGTATCGGTCTCAAGAGCCAGTTTTTCTATGTCGTTAAATCCTTTGACATCAGTAAAAATCCAGTTTCCTTCCTCTCCCGCCACTTCTTTCATCTCTTTTTCCGAATGAATTTGAGCGGCCTGAGGTTCGCTGTAAAAAAACAGTTCATAGTGCCCGTAATGATAGTTGTACAGTTTTTCTCCCGGGGCCGCATTTTCAGAAAAATACCTTGCTGCTTTCGGGGGAGCCTGAAAGCTGAAAATGTAAGGGAAAACATGCATATTCAGCAAAATAAAAACCGAAACCAGAGCAATGGCCGAAGGAAGAAGCAACTTAGTGAAATTTCTTTTGGCTTTCAGAAAAATAACAACTGTAGCCGTTATCCCTGCCACAATCAGCACCCAAAAATAAAAGCCGGGTATTGGGAACAAATACAAAGAAATCACCAGAATGGCTATCCAGGAAAGAACTACAATCCCGGTTTGGGTGATTTTAAAAATTTTCAGCAGGGTGGCATCGCGGTTCATCGCAATGTCAATCCATTTGGCCGTGAGCAGGGCAATAAGCGGCATAATACCAAAAATATAGTTAGGCAACTGGTTTTTCGAGACATTCAGGAGAATAAAAAATATCCAGATGCCGGTAAATGTAAAATATTCGGGAGCCCGGAATTTATTCTTAAAAAGAGTTTTGAATTCGCAAAAAGCAGCCATGTAAAACAGTAAACTCCAAGGAAGAAAAAGGTATAGCAAGCTGTGTACAGATCGGAAGAGCG
>NZ_JBSQIC010000053.1:0-30211 GCF_055108615.1 Tangfeifania sp.
GTGGGGCCTGTTTCTTCAAGAGACAGATTCCTCCTCGTACCTCGTCGGAATGACAGTTCAATTAATGCTGATGTCCTTCGTGGCTGTGATCATCTCCTTTTTCCGCACGGTCGTACTTGCAGCATCCCGGCAGATCGTTATACACACTGTCTTTTGCCTTATGCATTTCAGTATCGTGCCCTACTTTGGCGATGGCCATGTGAACCTTGTGCATGTCGGTTTTGCCATCATCAAATTTCACTTCAATCATTTTCGTTTCCTTGTTCCAGTTGGCCTTGGTAACACCATCAACCGAATTGGCAGCTTTCTCGATGCGTTTCTCGCACATGCCGCAGTTTCCTTTCACTTTGAATTTTTCTGTTTTTTTTAACTATTTACTCCTTTCTTTTACTGGTTATTTTGATTTTGTATCATGCCGCCACCTTGCATCACATTGTTTTTACTATTTGCCTTCAACAACCGGCAAGCCCAGTGTTACCCAATCATGCATGCCGCCGTGGTAGTACAGTATTTTTTCAGGTGGATAACCGGCCGACAAAAGATTGCGGATAGCAGTAGGCGACTGCGGACATTGCGGTCCGTTACAAAAAAAGATAGTCGGGCTGTTGCGGTCCAACTCACCCATTCTTTCTGTTATTTCATTGTGAGGAATATTTATAGCGCCGGCAATGGTGGAACTTTTATAAAAATCTGATGTACGGGAATCAACTATTGGTAGCCCCTTTTCCTGGTATTTGTGGACTTCAAATTCATCTACCGTACGAACATTTTCTGCAATTTCAATCGGTTGAATTATTCCCCAGGTTGTATCTACTATCACCAAACCAGTTTCCCCGCTAACAGGCTGAGGAACCATCTGAGTATTTTCTCTTTTGGGTGCTCGTTTTTCACTGATGTCTTTTTTGTTGACGTTTGTTCTTTCAGTTTTTAATTCCATGATTTTCTTTTCTCCTGGTAACCCTACTGAAACAACTTTGTCATTCACAATAAGTAAGGGGGAGGTTTTTAAATGATATTTTTCTATCATTTCAGGATGGTTCTCAAAAAACATCACTTCATAAGGCAAACCGGCATCTTGCAATTGTTCTTCAAGTATTGGCCGGTGATTGCATGTTTTTGTCGCTGCGATTATAATTTTCATAAATTTATTATTTCATTTTTCGTTTTAATAATTGGGCGTTAATGGCCACAATGATGGTACTTAAACTCATCAACACCGCGCCGAATGCCGGACTAATGAGAATGCCCGCACTGAACAGCACACCGGCTGCCAGTGGTATAGCCACCACGTTGTATCCGGTGGCCCAGATAAAATTCTGAATCATTTTTTTGTAGGTCGCCTTTCCGAACAGGATAAGCGAAACGATATCGCCGGGATTACTGTTTACCAGGATAATATCGGCTGTTTCGGCGGCAATGTCCGTACCCGATCCCACGGCAATACCCACATCGGCAGTAGCGAGTGCCGGGGCATCGTTGATACCGTCGCCGGTCATGGCCACAAACTCTCCATCTTGCTGAAATTCTTTTACTTTCTCCAGCTTCTGGTCGGGCAGAATACCTGCAAAATAGCCATTCAGACCCAGCTCGTCGCTGACACTTTTGGCCACCTTTTCATTATCGCCGGTCATCATATATACTTTCAGCCCATTGTTTTTCAGTGTTTTTACTGCTTCGTACGACTCTTCACGAATCTCATCGGCCATGGCGATAAAACCGGCCAGCTTATCCTCCACCATCACAAAAACAACGGTTTCCGCTTCATTTTTATAGGCTTTGTCCGGTACCTCAAGTTTCTTTTCTTTGACATAACCCGGGCTTACCACCTTTAGGTTTTTGTTTTCTACCCTTGCTTCAATCCCCTTTCCGGTAATGGCGTTAAAGTTTTCTGCCTCGGGAATTTCAATTTTTTCGTCCCTTATTTTCTGCATAATACCCATTGCCAGGGGATGCTCCGATTTTCCTTCCAGCGCACCAGCCAGACGTAAAACCTGTTTGTCATCCAGGTCTCGGTCCAGTGAGCCGTAGCGGGTGACCCCAAAATTCCCTTTGGTAAGGGTTCCTGTTTTGTCAAAGGCCAATAACGTGATCTTGCGCGAATTTTCAAAAGCTGTACGGTTCCGGATGAGCAATCCGCGCTGTGCGGAGATGGAAGTAGAAATGGCAACCACCAGTGGCACGGCAAGTCCCAGGGCATGCGGACAGGTGATAACCATGACCGTGGCCATCCTTTCCAGGGCAAAAACAAAAGGCTTGCCCAGTATCAGCCAGGTAGCCAGCGTTCCAAAGCCGACAGAAAGGGCAACAATGGTTAGCCAGAAGGCGATGCGGTCGGCCAGGTTTTGGGTTTTTGATTTTTTATCCTGGGCATCACGCACCATGTTGATGACTTTGCTCAGATAGGCATCTTCTCCTATCTGTTTGACCCTGATTGTTAACGAACCATTGCCGTTTATTGTCCCGCCGATTACCTTATCGTCTTTGGCTTTCTTGACCGGTTTTGCCTCGCCGGTCACCATAGATTCATTCACATGGCTTTCGCCATCCACGATTTCGCCGTCAACGGGTATCTTCTCACCCGGCCGCACCAACACACGGTTGTCTTTCTCAAGTTGGTCAACTTTGACATCCACCGTCTCCCCGTCTTTCAACAGATGGGCTTCGGAGGGCATCATCTCGACCAGTTTTTGTAACGAGCGGGAAGCCCCCATCACCGATTTCATCTCGATCCAGTGACCCAGCAGCATGATGTCGATCAAGGTGGCCAGCTCCCAGAAAAAGGTGCTTCCTTCCACACCAAAAGTAGTGGCAGAGCTGTAACCCCACGCTACCGTAATGGCCACGGCAATCAGTGTCATCATCCCCGGCTGTTTTTTCTTTAGCTCATCTACAATACCGGTTAAGAAGGGCCAGCCGCCATAGAAAAAAACCACTGTTGAAAGCACAAAAAGGATATATTTATCAAATGCGGGGAATACTTCCAGCGAATATCCCATTATATCCTGTATCATAGGCGACAACACCAAAGTCGGGAAAGTTATAATGAGGGATATCCAGAATCGTTTCCGGAAATCCTTGATCATCATGGCATGGTGACTGGTGTGATCATGCGAGTCATGGCCATGACCGCCATTATCATGTGAGCTATCATCGTGCCCGTTGTGATGGCTCTTATGTTTATGTTGATGATGTTGTTCCATATAATGTTATATTTTTATATTACTCTTTCCTGTAAATTAATTAATCCGAATAAAAATAGCAGGCAGGCATGGGAACCTTACCCTGCCTGCCTTTCTTCCAAAATTCTACATCAAATCTTTTTTCCGCTCTTCGAATTCTTTTTTATCGATTTCGCCTTTGGCATAACGCTCCTTCAATATATCGAGCGCTGTTTTTCCCGTATTTTGGGTGGAACCGGTGTTCTGATTCATTGATTTTACAACGATCCCAATAACAGCAATAACGATAACGAGGCCGATGATCCACCACCAGCCCATTCCCATTCCGTATCCGCCATATCCTCCCATCATCGTAAGCTCCTTTCTTTTACTGGTTATTTTGATTTTGCATCATGCCGCCACGGTTTTGCATCATTCCACCCTGACCCTGGTTCATCATACCTCTGCGGTTTTGCATCATACCGCCTTGTCCCTGCATCATTCCGCCACTTTGCATCATCATGTTTTTCAGTTGTTCTTTTTGGTCGCTGTTAAGGACGGCTTTCATTTTTCCGGCCGTTTCATAAGCGGCTACTTTCATGTTGATTTTGGTTTCAGAACAAGCTTCCATCTGGTTTTTCACCTGGCTTACCGAAGCATTGTCATCCAACAGGCTTTTCAGTTTCAATTGTTTTTTGCGCAATTCTGCCTTGTGATCGATTTGCAGCTTTTTAAATTCGGTCTGTAAATCAAGTAGGTTTTCCACCTGCTCATCACTAAGCGACAGTTGTTCCTGCATGTTGGGCAGGCGGTTCACCATCATACCGTATTTTTGCATGGGCATGTTCTGGTTCATCATCTGTCCGTACATCGGGCACATACCGTTTCCCATCATGCCCTGCATCATTCCGTTGTTTTGCATCATCATGCCTTGTTTTTGGTTTTGCATGTTGTTTTGGCCCATCATTTGGGCGCTTGCCGTGTACCCTGTCATAAAAAGAAGGGTTGTTGCGATAATTATTAATTTTTTCATGTCATTAAATTTTAATTGTTTTACAAAGTACGTGAAAACTAATCTTTTATCTGTTACATAATTTTTAAAAGATTTTATAGTATTTTTATTTTTTTATTGTTTATAGTTGTTTATCCGAATGAGTTTGACAATATCGAGCCATACATTTTCAACTTCAATATTTTCGGGCTGAAATCCGGCTTTCAGTAAGTTTTGATAAGTTTCGCGGTTGATGTTAGCCCCATAAATATTCAGGGGAATAAAATTGAATACATCCATCAGTTCACCCACAACTTTTTTCTGGCTCCGAACGTGCTCCAGCATCAAAATTTTACCGTCATTTTTGCAGACACGGCGAATTTCTTTCAGTCCTTTTACAGGGTTAGGTACCGAGCAAAAAACACAGGAAGTAACTACTGTATCGAAACTGTTATCAGTAAAATCCATGTTTTCAGCATCCATTTCCAGTAGTTGGATATTACTTTTGCCTATTGCTTTTTTTCGGGCTATTTCCACCATTTTGGGGCTGAAATCGATTCCGGTGAGTTCAACGTTTGTTGGATAATACGGGATATTTCTACCTTCTACCCGTGCCAATTCCAACTTCCAGTACCTTTCCTTTTACTCCCGATAACAGTTTTTCTTTCCATCCGGAAACAGCCATTTCCATGGGTTTATCGAGAATATCGTAAAACCCGGCAACCCGGTTGTAGCGTTTTTTAATTTTGTTTGTCATGGTACTAAGTCTTTCCCGGTTTCTGTCCTATCCTACAACTTCATAATTCCGCATCGTGCCCATGTCTTCATGTTCAAGGCTGTGGCAGTGGTAAACATAAATGCCGGTGAAGTCTTCAAAATATTCCAATTTGTATTGCAAGCCGGCATCCTGCAGTTGTTGTTCAAGTATTGACCTGTGTTTGCATGTTTTTGTTGCTGCTATTGTAATTTTCATTGTTCCATTTCAATTGTTACTATTCATTTTACGTTTTAATAGTTGTGCATTAATGGCGACAATTATTGTGCTTATACTCATAAAAACTGCTCCCATTGCAGGACTGATAAGTATATTGACACTATATAAAACTCCTGCTGCCAGTGGTATGGCTACCACGTTATAGGCAGTTGCCCATATAAAATTCTGGATCATCTTATTATAGGTTGCCTTGCCGAAAATCACCAGTGAAGCTATATCTTTCGGATTGCTGTTGACCAGGATTATATCAGCTGTTTCTGCTGCTATGTCAGTACCGGAACCTACCGCAATCCCAACATCGGCAGTAGCCAGGGCCGGGGCATCGTTAATTCCATCGCCGGTCATGGCTACAAATTCACCTTTTTTCTGAAATTCTTTTATTTTTTCAAGTTTCTGATCGGGCAGGATATCCGCAAAATAGCCGTCCAGCCCAAGTTCATCGCTTACACTTTTGGCCACTTTTTCATTATCGCCTGTAATCATATACAGTTTCAGCCCGTTCTCTTTCAGCATTTTTACTGCTTCAGCAGATTCCTCCCTAATTTCATCAGCCATTGCAATGAAGCCTGCAAGTTTATCGTCAACCATCACAAACACAACCGTTTCAGCTTCATTCTTATACGCTTTATCCGGAATTTCTATTTTTTGATCTTTTATAAAACCCGGACTTACCACTTTTACTTTTTTGTTCTCCACATCGGCTTCGATCCCTTTTCCGGTAATAGCATTAAAATTTTCCGCCTGGGGAATTTCTATTTTTTCATCCTTGATTTTTTGCATGATCCCCATCGCCAGCGGATGTTCGGATTTTTCTTCAAGAGCCCCGGCCAAACGTAGTATCTGATTGTCGTCAAAAGCCTTATTTAATGAACCATAACGGGTTACACCGAAATTTCCTTTGGTAAGGGTTCCGGTTTTATCAAATACCATTACACTTATTTTTCGTGAATTTTCAAATGCGGTTCGATTCCGGATGAGCAAACCGTGTTTTGCCGCCAATGAAGTTGAAATTGCAACGACTAAAGGCACTGCCAGTCCCAGGGCATGCGGGCAGGTGATCACCATTACTGTGGCCATACGCTCCAGGGCGAATACAAATGGCTTCCCGATAATTAACCAGGTGGCGAGCGTGCCAAACCCAATGGTGAGGGCAATGATGGTGAGCCAGAAGGCAATACGGTCGGCCAGATTTTGTGTTCTTGATTTTTTGTCCTGCGCATCGCGCACCATGTTTATCACCTTGCTCAAATAGGCATCTTCGCCCACCTGTTGTACACTCACTTTTAATGAGCCGTTACCATTAATAGTTCCCCCGATTACCTTATCATCTTTCAATTTTTTAACTGGCTGAGATTCACCGGTGACCATTGATTGGTTGACATTGCTTTCTCCGTCTGCAATGATACCGTCGACTGGTATTTTTTCTCCGGGCCGAACCAATACCAGGTCATCTTTTTTGAGTTGATCAACTTTTATGTCTTTTGTCTCACCATTTTGAACGAGATGGGCCTCGGTTGGCATCATTTCAACCAGTTTCTGCAGAGAGCGGGAAGCCCCCATCACCGATTTCATTTCGATCCAATGGCCCAGCAACATAATATCGATCAGCGTGGCAAGTTCCCAGAAAAAGGTACTTCCCTCCACCCCAAATGTGGTAGCAGAACTGTAGCCCCATGCCACGGTAATGGCTACAGCGATCAGGGTCATCATACCGGGTTGTTTTTTCTTAAACTCATCCGCTAATCCACTTAAAAAGGGCCAGCCGCCATAGAAGAAAACAATGGTTGACAGGGCAAAGAGGATGTAATTATCAGCCCCCTGCAAAATAGAAAATTTGTAGCCCAGTAATCCCTGAATCATGGGCGACAAGACTAAAATGGGAATAGTGAAAGCAAGGGAGACCCAGAAACGCTTTCTGAAATCCTTGATCATCATAGCATGATGGCCGCTGTGATCATGCGAACTGTGGTTATCTCCGTTTTGCTTATTATTATGTTTATGCTTTGACTCTTCATGATGATCCTGATGCCCCTGCCCGGTATGGTTTTCGTGTTTTCGATCATTATGTTTTTGATCCATAGTTCTTACTTTTGTTTTCCTGTCCGTAAATATTCCTGATACGGACTGTTTTTATGACTATTGATTCATGGGATTTCGTTCATGCATCCTGTTGTTCCATTCTCTGGCAAAAGAAGTATCCCTGTCCATCATGTTCATCATGTTGTTCATCATGTGATTATCTATTTCAGGATTGTGTTGGCGCATGTAATCCAGATTATCCTGATTAAACATGTGGTTCATAAACTGGCCATTCTCCATCATCCAGTTCAAAGAAGTGGGTTGGGTCATCATTTCATTCATAAAATCATTCATCAGTTCCTGGTTGTTCAGGATTTGATTGAATGCTTCTTCTTTTTGTTGTTCGTTGGCTGACAGGTCAATCTTCGCATTGTTCATATCCGAGCAGCCTGAAACTAATATTCCAATCATTAACACCAGGCTAAAAGCCCAAAAATTCATCTTTTTCTTTGTTTTCATGATATATAAAATTTTTAAATTATTATGTCGCTAATCTACATCAGGTATACCGGAAGATGTTACATAATTCTTTAAATGATTTACATCATTCACACTTCTTATATTACTTCATAATTCCGCATCATTCCCATATCCTCGTGTTCCAGGTTGTGGCAGTGATAAACAAAAATGCCGGTGAAATCTTCAAATTTCAGCGCGATTTTAACTTTCATTCCGGGCATCAGTAAAAAGGTGTCCTGCCACCCATCATCAACAAAACCATCTTTCACTGTCTCCCATGAATCAACGCTTACCCCGGAAATATCGCGATCGATAATTTGAAACTGTAATCCATGCAAATGAACCGGATGAGGCATTCGCATCATGTCCTGCATCATTCCCATGCCACGCCCGTCGTCGCCATTTATAAATTCCCAGATTTCTGTGGTATTCAGTTTTACTTTTTCCCAATCGGCCACTTCTCTCATTCCAAAAGTTTCGCCGTTTATTACCCACTGCATGCGTTGATTGTAAAACCGGAACTGGCGCGGAGAGGCAGCATTTACAGCTTCCGATTCCCGGATGGAACTGATCGTTTGAAATGCAGAAGGCAACGATTTCCTCTCACCACTTTCCGATGTAACCGTGAACTTGCAAATATCGAAAGCGGCACCATTTGCCGGACCAGATCCTGACATCATCCGTCCACCCATCATGCCGCCGCCCATTCCCATGGAGGTTCCGTCGTTAAATGGAAGGCTTTGCAGCCAGACTTCGTCATCGGCATTCATCCCGGAAAAATCTTTCCAGATTTCTGCCCGCTCTCCGGGAGCCAACATCAGGTAAGGTTTTCTTACCGGCTGAGGCAACAAACCACCGTCGCTGCCGATAACAATTACATCGGAGCCATCGCTCCAGGCCAGCTTGTATATGCGTGTGTTGGAGCCATTCAAAACCCGAAAACGGTAAGTTGCTTTTGAAACCTGCATATTATTTTCAGGAATTCCATTCACTGCAATGCGATCGCCCAGAAATCCCTGCATTCGGCTCATCGGGTTATTTTGCAAATAAACCAGTTGATTGTTCTCGTTGAATATCCGATCCTGGATAATAAGTGGGACATCAAATTCCTTTGCGGGCAAATCATTTTCGTCATCTTCAACGATGAACATTCCGGCTAATCCCCGGTAAACCTGCGGCCCGGTAATTTTATCGGGATGCGGATGAAACCAGTAAGTTCCTGGCCGGTTATTCACCTCAAATTCATACACATACTGTTCCCCATTATCAATGGCGTACATTGGGTGTCCATCCATTTCGGGCGGAATGTGCAGCCCGTGCCAGTGAATAACGCTCTCTCGCGGTAGTTGATTTTTAAAACGGATCCTGATTTTTTGTCCGGGTTTTACTCTGAAGACAGGACCCAGCCAGGAACCGGGAAGATTTTCAACAGTGGCATTGTTTGCTTTTAAAACATTCAACATATAAGAATAGACCCCTGTTTTGTTGCCACTCAATACCTGAATATTGTTTCCGTTAGCCGTTAATTCAACATCAACATCCGCATTAAAACCAGCGTTAACGTTGTAATTTCCTTCAGGTATCATTGCCTGGCTGTTGTTCTCACAGAATGTGAATGCAGGCAAAAATGCAGAAACCGCAATTCCGCCACTTAGTTTTTTTATAAAATTAGATCGTTTCATAAATATTGCAAATTTGATGAACACTTGCCCGAATGTAGTAACTTTTAAAGACAAATCTTTTTTTCTGAAAAGGTGGGTCTTTAATTGAACCTCAAAAATTAAAACATAAATCTCAAACCAACAATCAACCGGTTGCCGTTTTTTATTCCTCCGGTTCGTGAAGAGCTAACAGCAATTGGGTACAATCCCTCAAATTTCACATGTCGAAACAAGCTGAAATCACGGTAATGTCAGGAGTTAAACCATAGGCCACCACCACCGGCATCATGTGCATCACCATGTCGTTGCCGCCCATTTGATTGAGGATGTTTCTGTACTGCAGTCGCACAACAATGCGGTCCTGCGCCGGAGTAAGACCGGCATCTACACTAATTCCTTCTGCTTTTGTGCGGGTTCCAAAGGAGATTAAAAATGCGCCCAACAGAGTAAGGCTAAGAAATTTATTCTTCATTTTTAGCGGGTCCAATTTTCTTACCGGGTGTAAAATTGGCTTTTTTAATGCGCTTTTCGATTTCTTCTTCTGAAACTTTTGCTCCGGGTTTCATTTCAATAACCACTTGTTTTTAATTTTTAATTTCTGTTAAAATTTTAATCTACTAACAACATTTCTCACCTTTCTGTTCAGGCGGACATTTTACTGAACCGTACGAACAGAAAACACAACAATCGCCCTGTTTTGGTTTTAAAGGGGTATGGCAATTCTCACATTCATACAAAAACTGGCATGCATCTATCGGCATAGTTTCTTCTTTTCTAAACCCGCAATCAGGGCAGGTTATTACACTTTTAGTGATGATGGTGCCCATGTTCATTGTTGTTTTGGTTTAGATTAGGAAATGCTATTAAAAAAGAACCGACAATGAATTTATTGCCAGTTCCTTTTACCTTTCAAAATAATTATCCTGTTAATGCTGATGACCTTCGTGCGAATGTTCTGCTTTTTCAACAGCGCGATCATATTTGCAGCATCCCGGCAGATCGTTATACACACTATCTTTTGCCTTATGCATTTCAGTATCGTGCCCTACTTTGGCAATGGCCATGTGAACCTTGTGCACGTCGGTTTTCGCATCATCAAATTTCACTTCCATCATTTTCGATTCCTTGTTCCAGTCGGCCGACTGAACGCCATCAACCGAATTGGCTGCTTTTTCGATGCGTTTCTCGCACATGCCACAGTTTCCGTACACTTTAAATTTCTCCGTTTTTTCTCCTGCAAATACCGTGAATGTTCCCAGAACGAACATTGCGATTAAACTAAAAACTTTTGTCTTCATCTTTTTTTGAATTTTAATTGGTTAATAACTCTAACTTCTTCTCTCTCTGTAATAACAACAAATAACTTATTTTTTTCTTAAACGCAATGCATTTGTTATAACTGAAACCGAGCTAAAACTCATGGCCGCCGCCGCGATAATGGGGCTGAGCAATATGCCGAAAAACGGAAACAGGATACCTGCTGCAACCGGTACGCCGAGTGAATTGTAAACAAAAGCAAAGAACAGGTTTTGCTTGATGTTCTGCATGACTTTATGGCTCAATTCCCGTGCCCGGACGATACCGTCCAAATCACCTTTTACCAGAGTAACTTCAGCGCTTTGCATGGCAATGTCGGTGCCGGTTCCCATGGCAATGCCCACATCGGCCTGTTCCAATGCCGGGGCATCGTTGATGCCATCACCGGCCATGGCAACTTTATGGTCCTGAGCCTGCAATTCTTTCACTTTTTTGAATTTGTCATCGGGCAGGCAATCGGCCTGGTAGCCGTCTAATTTTAGTTCCTCGGCTACTGATTTGGCCGTATATTCATTGTCGCCGGTAAGCATGTGTACTTTTATGCCCAATGTTTGTAATTCCCCGATGGCTTTGGCAGAAGAGGCTTTAATGGTATCTGCCACGCTTACAATTCCTTCGACCATATCTTCAATCAAAAGGAACATAACCGTTTGTCCGGTCATTTGCCATTCTTTCACTAGTTCCTGTTGTTCCTTTGTAAGCGTTGCTCCAAAATCTTCAGTCAAGCGGCTGTTTCCAAGCCCAATACTTTTCCCATTCAGTATTCCTTTAACGCCTTTTCCGGTTACTGCCTCAAATTGTTCAATCTTTTGCGGTTTAATCCCTTTTTCTTTTGCCCCTTTTACAATCGCTTCCGCAACCGGATGTTCGCTGTTGGCATCTACCGATGCAGCTATGGTGAGAATATCTGTTTCAGACAATTTTCCAAATGAGTGGAAAGATTTCAAGGCCGGTTTCCCTTCGGTTATGGTTCCGGTTTTGTCAATAATAAGCGTATCCACCTTATTCATTTCTTCAATGGCGCGGGCATCCTTAACCAACACGCCGGACTGGGCCATTCTGCCCGAACCCACCATAATAGACATAGGTGTTGCCAATCCCAATGCACATGGACATGCAATAATTAAAACCGCGATAGCATTGACAAATGCATACACATAAGCCGGTTCGGGGCCCCATATTGCCCAAACGGCAAATGTGATTATGGCAACACTTACCACAATCTGCACAAAATATTTGGCTACCACATCGGCCAGTTTCTGGATGGGTGCCCGCGAACGGCTGGCCTGGTTCACCATTTCAATAATCTGGGCAAGCAATGTATCTCCACCCACTTTTTCAGCTTTCATCTCGAATGAGGTGTTCCCATTTATGGTTCCACCTGTCACCTTATCATTTTCTGCTTTATCCACCGGAATGGGTTCTCCGGTAATCATGCTTTCATCGACCACTGCATTTCCGCCGGTGACGAAACCGTCAACCGGAATTTTTTCGCCGGGACGTACCCTTAAAATATCCCCTTCCTTTACATCTTCAAGAGGTATTTCTGTTTCTTCTCCGTTGCGGATAACCCGTGCCACGGCAGGCACCAAATTCAACAGTGCCTTGATAGCCGAGTTGGTTTTGCTGTGCGCCCGAAGTTCAAGTACCTGGCCTAATAAAACCAGGGTGAGAATGACGGCGGCAGCTTCAAAATAAAGGTGCACATTACCCGAGGCATCTTTGAACTGATCAGGGAAAGCCCCCGGGATGATTAATGCAAATACACTGAAAAGATAAGAAGCCCCCACGCCAATGGATATCAGTGTCCACATATTGGGTGACCATCTCCTTACAGAGGCATAGCCGCGTTTGAAAAAGTCCCAACTGGAATAAAACACCACGGGTGTGGCCAGGATAAATTCAACCCATCCCCATACTTTTCGCATGGCCATTCCATCCAAATTAAGAAAAGGAATAAATTCCGACATGGCGATCACGAATACCGGAATACTTAAGGCCAGTGCCACCCAGAATTTCTTTGCCATTTTTTTATAGGCTTTTTCTTCCTCGCTGGTTTCTTCAGCTTTTTCGGGCATCAAATCCATTCCGCATTTCGGGCAACTGCCCGGGTGGTCTTGTTTCACTTCCGGGTGCATCGGACAAGTATATATTTTTTTTGCACTGCCCGGTACAGGTTTCGATTCTTCTTTTTTCAGGTGCATCCCACAAACCGGGCAATCGCCGGGCTCTTCGTATGTTTTATCACCTTCACAGCGCATGGGGCAGTAATATTTCCCATGATTTTCCCCTCCGGCTTTCGCTTCACGATGTTCGTGGCCGTGCACATGCTGATGATCATGGTGGTGATTCCCTTTCGCATGAGAATGCTGGTGCTCCTCCTTGTTCTTTTCATCCACCGGTACCAGGTGCATGTTGCATACCGGGCAATTGCCGGGCTGATCGTATGTTTTGTCGCCCTCGCATTTCATGGGGCAGTAGTACTGTGTATGTTCTTGTTTGTTCGTCATAGATTTTATTTTTAACTACCCTAAAGATACCCTGATTATGTTATCAAGCTGTTACACAATTTATTGAATAATTTATATAATTTTCAGTTTTCAGACATTATCAATCGATTTTCGTTTCTGCTCCCGCAATTTTTTGAAATGCGATGGGGTAAAACCGGTTATTTTTTTGAACTGTCCGGACAAATAGGCTACACTGTTGTAACCCATTTCCCAGGAAATTTCGCTTAAGGTTTTTTCGTCATATACCAGCAACTCTTTCACCCGTTCAATTTTCAGGTTGATAAGATTCTTTTCTATGGTGGTACCTTCTACTGACGAAAAAAGTGTACTTAGGTATGAATAATCCAGGTTAAGCCTGTCGATCAGGTATTCCGAAAAGTTCATCTTAGTTTCCCCGGTGTGATGGTACACATATTCGATGGTAATATTTTTAATTTTCTCAATTAATCTCCTTTTCGAATCGTTGATGATTTCGAAACCGACACGCTTCAAGTTGTTGTTTAACTGCTCCAGTTTATCGGGTTCAACTTTTTCATTGGCTTTAACCTTTCCTAACTGAACATTTCCAACCGTAATTCCCGCTTCATCAAAAATTTGCGAAACCACCAGGATGCAACGGTTGCATACCATGTTTTTAATGTAAATCTCCATGAATTTTCTCTTTAAGTTTAAAACAGATTATACCGCAAGTATCCCGGTTTCATCGGTCCTTACTTTATACACTTCATCAACGGGTGAAATGATGATCATCCCGTCGCCACGATACCCGGTCCTTCCGTTTTTGCGGATAAGCCCCACGACCGGCTCCACGTGTTCATCCGCCACCAAAATTTCAACTTTAATCACCCGGTAAGCATCGGCAAACGGGTATTTGGCGCTGATGTGCTCTTTTTCATGATCGGAATACTTTCCGGTACCTTCGCATTCCACGAAAGTCATACAGCAATAACCCTCTGCTTTTAATGTATTATAAACCTCTTCCGTCATCCTTTATCTGATATAAGCTTTTATAAGTTTCATAATATTTATATTTTAAGTGTTACATCTTAAATTTTGTTTCAGAGCAATCCGCCACTTCCTTTAACTGGCAGGAAGAGCAATCCAGCTCTTTATCAATGTTTTTATTATCGTCGAACGCACAACTGTGCATTTCAAACTCTGCGTTCTTATTGAAGAACAGCTTAACACCCAAAGCCAGCATAACAATTGCAACCAACAAAATCGATATGATCAAAATTTTTAAATACATAATTTACTCCTTTTACGGTTAAACTTAAATTCGTTTTACATTGCAGCAGTCGAGCCGTTTTTTGCCAAAGTTTTCCTGATTGGTTTTTGCCAGATTTTCAATCCACCTGGCTAAAAATCCTTTTTTCTTTTCGGTTGCGGGGACAAAGCCCATCCCGGTTAAACATTTAACCAGAAATTTTTCGCTGACGGAATAAGGTTCATAAGAAATAATCAGCGAGTCTTTCTTCCTGGAAACGTTATTAACCCCCGGTATTTGTTTTACTTTCTTTATTGTTGACCCGATGTTTTTGTTCTTTACTTTATCCCCTAACCTGAAAAGAATATTTTTTTGAAGTGATTCCATTTCTTAACAAACTATAAAACTGCCCGCTATTTTTCATTAATGCGAATGCCCCTCCTGTGAGTTGCTTTTCTTGTCTTCAGTTCTGTCATATTTGCAGCAACCGGGAAGCTTGTTGTACGCTTCGTCTTTTGCCTTTACCGAATGCAGTTGTAACACTTAACATTGCAACTACCATCAGTGATAATACTACTTTTGTTTTCATAATTACTCCTTTTAAAAATTAATGATATAAAATTGATTACTGTTTTGATCCCTGAAACATCAGGTTATAAGTGCTGTCTTCATCCATCATGCTGAAGGTGTATGAAAAAGTATGGTTGTCCATGTTGAATCCGCCGAAATGTTCATCGTCTTCATTGTGTTCTTCGTTCATGTGGTGCATCCATTCGGTTTCACCATCACCAATGTCACCCATCATTCCGTCCATCATGTGGCCGCCGCCGAGCATGTGCCCGTACATTTCTTCGAAACGTTCGCCGGTAAAACACACATAAGCACTGTGGTGATGCTCGTAATAGTTGAGCACGAAAGTGGTATCGAAGTCGCTGGTGTAGCAATTCACCTCGATTTCATTTTCACCAACGATTGTTACTTCGGCGGTGGCCGCTGCCGAGCTTTCGGAAAATGCATTTGCGCTTTTAGTCCCTTCTTCAGTTAGGGTACCGGTGTAAACACCTTCAACCGAATTGTTCTGTGTTCCTGCTCCTTCTTCTTTTTCACAGGCTGCAAACAACGCCACTGCTGCAACTAACCAAATTGTTTTTACTAAATTTCTCATTTTCAATATTTTTTTGAATTATTTTATGACCTCTTTTACTTCTCCGCAACTCATCATCATTTCTCCGAAGTAGGGATTCCTGATTTTTTCTGTTTCGCTTAACCAGTATGCACCCTGGTCGTCATTTGCCATGGGGCAGAACTGGTAATATGCGGTGCCGTTCAATCCAAACATTTTCAGGCTTTTGTAAAAGGCAAGGTTAAACTCAGCAAATGCCTGGCGTTGTTTTTCGATATCCTTAGAATTGCCAATGGTTTCGATTGAGCTGTTCAGCGTTCCGAGCTGATCCATCCACGCCATGTGGGCATCGCCTTTGAGTAATCCCATGTTTACATTTTCCAGCGCCGCAATTACATCTTTTGCTTCTTCGCTCACCTTTTCGGCATTGGTTTCCACGAATGCGTTTTTCATGTCGAGGTAAGCTTCATAAACATCCGTCAGTTGTTCTGTAAATTGCGGGTCGGTTTCTATCGGTTCAATGTCAGCTTCCGGCACCGAAGGTAAATCCTGTGTAATGAAAGCTTCACTTTCACCCGTTGTTCCCATATCCATACCGCCGTGGTTATGTCCGGTTGAAACAGGGCCGCCTTCAGGGGCCATCATACTGGGTTTTCCGGCGAGTTGGGCCGCTGCATCGATGCTGAATGTACCGTTTACCGCAATTTCTTCGCCTTCCATCAAGCCGTTTTCAACCAGATAACTATCCCCTAAAGCAGGGCCCAAGGTGATTTCACGCATGATAAAATTCACCCCTTGATCTGATTTTGTTTTGATGTAAACCACCGAACGTTTTCCGGTCCACATCACGGCAGTTTTAGGCACCACGAGTGATTTCGAGGTATTTGTCAGCTTGGCCTCAACAACCCCGGAGGCAAACATTTCGGGTTTGAGATTACCCTCTTCGTTGTTGTATTCAACCCGGGCTTTGGCCACCCGCGTTTTCGGGTTTATCACCGGGTCAACATAAGAAATGACACCCTCAAAATTTTTGCCCGGCAGGGAGGCGACGGAAAATTCCACGATATCGCCTTTTTTCACCCAGGGGATATCTGATTCATACACGTCAAACAAAACCCAGACTTTAGAGAGGTCGGCAATTTCATAAATAGTTTTCCCTTCGCGGACATAATCGCCCAGGTTAATCATTTTTGCCGTCACATAACCGGAAATATCGGCTTGAACAGGGAATTCTTCCTTAATTTTTCCGGAGCTCAAAATGCCTTCAACTTGGGTGTCAGAAAGTTTCCAGTTTTTCAGTTTTTCTTTGGCCGCCGCAAATAATTGGGGCTGTGTTTCAGCTATTTTCTGTGCCTCAAATAATTCTTCCTGGGCAGTGACCAGCTCGGGTGAATACACATAAGCAATGATTTCTCCCTTGCTCACATATTCGCCCGTAAAATTGACCATTAACTTTTCTATTCGGCCCGGTATGTGCGATGCCTGCGAAAATATTAACCGTTCATCGGCTTCAATTTTCCCATCGAGCCGTACTTGTTTAACGGGATGCACTTTTCCCACCATTGCCGTACTCACATTGGCAAGCTTCATGGCCGTCGGCGACATGCTTATGGCTTCAGGGTCAATATCTTCGTTTTGGTCATCCTCAAGCGGGATTAACTCCATGCCGCATATTGGGCAGTTGCCCGGTTCGTTTTGACGTACCTGCGGGTGCATGGAACAGGTCCAGACAGTCTCTCCGTTTATTTCAGTTTTAACGTGTTCGTGGCCTTCTTCTTGAGACGTATTGCCGTTCTTCATTACAGAACCGGAGCCGCCAAAAATCAACCATCCTGCCAGCACACCAACAATCAGCGTGGCTGCCGCAATTATTATTGTTTTTTTGTTTGTCGTCTTCATTTTAATATGTTTTTGATGTTAAGTAATTAATTTTAGCAATGGCAATTTTGTATTGAGAAAGGGCTGTTGCCCTCATTTTGCGGTATTTCAACAATTGTTGCTGCATTCTCAAAACCTCCTCGAATTCCTTACCGGAATTACCATACGAAGTAAAAAGTAAGTTTAACGATTGTTGGGTGGTCTTGATTTGCTGTTCATAAAGTGACAATAGTTGCAACTGCCGATCAATCTCATACCAAACCATTTCATACTCAGCGATAAGTGTATTTTCGACTTCTTGTTTTTGATTCGCATAGCTTTGCTGCATTAGTTGTGCTTCTTTTTCGGCAGCATCGTATTTTTTCCTGAAAATGGGGATACTTACCGAAACCATCGGCATCAGTACATCTTTACCGTTATCTGTCACGCTCATATCGTTTCGTTTCCCAAGAATTGCATAATCCAGTCCGACTCCCAATTTTGGCAATCCCTGTTTTTGCGCGGCGATTTCAGAGGCTTCACTCGCTTTAATTTTCAGATCGAGTGCATTTAGCGTGGGATTTGCCAGCAGGGAATCTTTCCTGAAATTTTCCGGCAGGTATTCCGCTGTTAATAAATCAGGAACATCAACAGCAGCGTTTTCATCCCTGTTAAGCAGATTGTTAAATGCAACGAGCAGCGGCTTTTCCTTTTTGTTGAGAATGCTGAGGTTGGTTTGGGCATCTTTCAGCATGATGTCCACCCGCAACACATCTGTCATTGGTGAAGCGCCGTTTCTAAACTTCGAAATGGCAATGGTTTTATACGATTGAAGGATATCGATATTTTCGCGTTCAATCTCTTTCAACCGGTTCAATTCATATAACGGATAATACGCTGCAGCCACATTGTAATACAATTTATTACGGGCATCCAGAAACGCCTGGTATTTGGCTTCGGCCATCAGGGAAGCAGCATCGCCTTTGGCTTCCAGCGTCCCAAACCAGGGAAATATCTGGCTAAGCGAAAACTTCGCCCGCTGCGGCCCTACCCGCGTTTCTACCGGCGAAAGAAAATAGCCGAAGGAAAAAGCAGGGTCGGGCAGCGTGCTTACCTGGGGCACTTTTTGCAGGGCTGCTTCAAAATCCTTGTATTTTGCTTGCAAACCAGGGTTATTTCCGGCGGCCTCACTGAAGTATTCTTCCAGTGTTTGGCCCTTTGCCCCGAAACCCACTACCATTAATAAAATGGATATAAAAATATATTTTCGCATGACTATTGTTTTTTAATTTTTTGTTCTTCCCTTAAACTGTACAGCACCGGCACCATGAAGATGCTGATAATGGCCATCGCCATTCCGCCAAATGAAGGGATTGCCATCGGGATCATAATATCCGAGCCCCTTCCGGTGGAGGTGAGCACCGGCAACAAAGCAATCATGGTGGTGCCTGCCGTCATCAGGGCCGGCCTGACTCTTCGTACCCCGGCTTCAACCACAGAAGCCCTGATTTCTTTCAAATTTGCCGGGAGATTGCGTTTAAAACTCTGGTCGAGGTAAGTGGCTATCAGTACCCCGTTGTCAGTAGCAATGCCGAAGAGGGCGATAAAACCAACCCACACGGCCACACTGAGGTTAATGGTGTGTATCTGGAAGAGATCCCGCAGGTTAACGCCAAATACCGAAAAGTCGGCAAACCAGCCTTGTCCGTATAACCATATCATCAGGAATCCCCCGCTGAAAGCCATGGCAATTCCTGAGAAAACCATCAGTGAGGTCGAGACCGATTTAAACTGGAAATACAGAATCAAAAAGACAATGATCAGCACAATAGGAACGATGACTGACAGTCTTTTTTCTGCACGTACCTGGTTTTCATAATTTCCTGAGAATTTATAGCTGATACCCGCAGGGACATCTAATTCCCCGGAATCAATTTTGTTTTGGATCACTTTTTGGGCATCATTGACCACGGTAACTTCTGAGAAACCGTCGCGTTTATCAAAAAGAACATAGCCTACCAGAAAGGTTTCCTCGCTTTTAATCGCCTGGGGCCCCCGCTGGTATTCGATATCCACAATCTGACCAATAGGGATTTGTGCCCCTGTTGGTGTTGAAATCAGGATTTTATTCAATGATTCCGGATCATCGCGCAGTTCACGCGGGTAACGCACCCTCACCGGGAACCGTTCGCGCCCTTCCACGGTGGAAGTTACCTTCATCCCGCCCACGGCCGTTTCTATCGTTTGCTGCACATCTTCCACGTTCAAGCCATAGCGTGAAATCTTTTCGCGATCGATATTAAACAAGAGGTAGGGTTTCCCAACTATCCGGTCGGCAAATACCGCTTCGGCTTTAACCGAGGGAACCGTTTTCAGGATATTTTCCAGTTTTATTCCAAAATCCTGTATCGTGGTTAAATCCGGCCCATATACTTTAATCCCCATGGGCGCACGCATGCCGGTCTGCAACATGACCAGCCGTGTTTCAATGGGCTGTAGTTTTGGAGCGGAAGTCAAGCCGGGTATTTTGGTTACCTTTATAATCTCTGCCCAGATATCATCGGGCGATTTGATCTTATCGCGCCAGTTGCGGAAATAATTTCCGTTTTCATCCGGAATCAGTTGTTCCCTGAGAATTCCTCTTTGCAAAGCTTCTTGATTAGTGAGGGTATCGTTATTTCTTAGAATAAACCGATTATTATCATCTACTTTAAACCGGGTGCGGTGCCCTTTTTCATTCAGCATGTATTCGGGTTTGTAGTTGATGACATTTTCATACATCGAAATGGGCGCCGGATCCAAAGCCGATTCGGCCCTTCCCAACTTCCCTACGGTCAGTTCAACTTCCGGGATTTTGGTTATCAGCATATCGAGTTGCCCAACGGTTTTCCGGTTGAATTCAATACCGGAATGGGGCATTGATGTGGGCATCAGAAGGAAACTCCCTTCATCTAAAGAGGGCATAAATTCCTTACCAATTCCAGGGAAGGCCTCTGTTAGCCCTGTCCAAACTTCTGTTGACCGTATATTCCATCCCAACTTATCGAACCCTTTTGGCACAAATACGAAAAGGCTGTTAAAGCCTATCCATGATGTTATTCCAACAAGCATAAGGAAAGAGGAGAGCGACAAGAATGTGATTTTATGGTTAAGGCACCAGTTGAGGATGCGTTTATAGTAATGTTCTAAAAGAAGGAAGCTGCCAAGGACAGAGCCCACCATTACGGATACAAAAATAAAGTTGGTAACCAGGCTCCGTGATGCTCCGAGCGGCAGCCAGTATTTTGCCAGCAACCAGGTTATGGCGATCACAGCAATAATCACGCTGGCGTGTTTTAGCACAACATACGCAAATTTTTTCAGCCAAATTATTGTTTTTGAACCTGTATTTCCTTGCGATTCTTTTTCGCCGCCCCTGAATATTTGATTGAGCAGTCCGGATACACCGATAGCAACCAGTATGGAGCCACCCCATAAATAGCCTGTAAAAAGCACAATTATTCCCACGGGAATGATAGCGATATTCAGCCATCTGACAATATTCTTCTTCTTTATTTGAGCCCCAAAAACCCAATGGGCAAGTGTGGGCAGAAATAACATCGTAACAATAAGTGCAGCAACAAGGGCAAAAGTTTTGGTGAAAGCCAGTGGCCCAAAAAGTTTTCCTTCGGCGGCCTTCATGGTAAACACCGGGATAAAACTTACAATGGTTGTGGAAACGGCTGTTAAAATAGCTGAACTCACTTCGGCCGCGCCATTGTAAACCGTAGTGATCAGTTTTTGCCCCGGTGAAGCCTCGTCAATATGTTTTATAATATTTTCGGATAAAATGATCCCCAAATCGACCATGGTTCCGATAGCAATGGCAATGCCTGAGAGCGCAACAATATTTGCGTCCACCCCAAAATAGCGCATCGCGATAAAAACCATCAGTACGGCAATGGGCAGCAAACTTGAAATCAGAAACGAAGCCCTAAGGTTCAACACCATAACAATCACCACCAAAATAGCTACAAGTATTTCGAGCGTTAAAGCTTCTTCCAGTGTGCCCAGTGTTTCATGAATCAATTCTGAACGGTCGTAAAAAGGCACTATGGTCAATTGGCTTTCTGTACCATCTGCCAGGGTTTTTTTAGGCAGGCCGGGTGCAATTTCTTTGATTTTTTCTTTTACACTGTTAATAACCTGTAGCGGATTTGCACCATACCTTGCAACCACAACGCCGCCAACCACTTCGGCACCGTCTTTATCCAGGGCGCCGCGACGGGTGGAAGGACCTAAGCTTACCACGCCTATATCCTGAATACGGATAGGCACATTTTCCTGAACGGCTACAACGGCTTTTTCGATATCTTCTACTTTTTTGATATATCCCAGGCCACGGACTAAATATTCCGCCTGATTGATTTCGATGGTTTTGGCCCCTACATCGCGGTTCGATTTCTGCACCGCCATCATCACTTTGTGAAGTGGGATGTCGTAGGCTTTTAAAGCATCAGGATTAACATCAATCTGGTATTCCTGCACAAAACCACCGATGGAAGCGACTTCTGAAACACCTTTGGTGGCATTCAATCCGTATTTTACATAAAAGTCCTGAACGGTACGTATTTCGTGCAAATCCCAACCGCCGGTGGGGTTGCCTTTTTTATCGCGTCCCTCGATGGTGTACCAGTAAACCTGCCCGAGCGCGGTGGCATCGGGTCCGAGTGCGGGCTGCACCCCTTCGGGCAGCAACCCAGCCGGCAGCGATGCCAGCTTTTCTAAAATCCGGGATCGCGACCAGTAAAACTCAATATCCTCTTCGAAGATGATAAAGATGCTGGAAAACCCGAAAACCGAGGTGCTCCGGATAGATTTTACGCCCGGGATACCCAACAAATAGGTGGTTAAAGGATATGAAACCTGGTCTTCAATATCCTGTGGCGACCGTCCCGGCCATTTGGTAAAAACGATTTGCTGGTTTTCACCAATGTCCGGTATGGCATCCACCGGAACAGGGTCAGATGGCAGGCCGGGTATTTCCCAGCCAAAAGGGGCGGTAACAATGCCCCATGTTACAAAAAAAATTAATACCAGTATGGTAACTAATTTGTTTTCAAGAAAATAACGAATGATTTTATTTAACATGTAACTTCAATTATGATTTTATTGTTTTATGAATACAACAACTCAGCCGCCGCATAGTTGTTTACCAGTGGCTGCCTGTTAACCATAATAAAATCATAAAAGAAATACCTGTCTTAGTGAAAGTGCTTTGAGCGTAGTGAGTGGAGGTGGAGATCCAAATAAACTAAATGCCTTTTTAACAGTTGATTCGGGAAGTTTCCAATTGGTGTTAGAGGAATAATTTGCAAAAACACTGAGCTGTTTGAACACCGGAATTTTTGAAATTTGCGGTGGTGAAAAATCTTCGCCTAACTGATAAAAGTTTGATTCGTTGTGGCAGCATTCACCGGAATCGCAGCAGGGGTTGGTTTCGTCAAAAAACGAGGTGGAAACCAGAAAATCGCCACAGTAATTCTGAGATACAGTCATCCCTGTTGTTGCAATTAGCAACAAAAACGAAAGGGTAATATGGCTGAAACTTTTAATCATTTATTTTTATCATGTAACAAAGTAACATCTTATGCCTTTGATTGTTTTACACAATTTTGAGAAAATGTTATAATATTTTTTCCTGGATCTGCTAACGTCCGGAAACCGGCTTTGAGCCGTTCAGTTCCGGAACACGACTTAATAATGTTGTACTTCTGCCATGTCATCCAGTTTAACCTGTTCTTCCATTAAATTTTTTATGGTTGTCGATTTAAAATATTCGATAATCTGGTTGTTCAGTTGTCCCCAAAATCCTTTCAGGGCACAGTTATTTTCGCGATTGCATTCAAATTCAGGTGCAATGCAGTCAATCACGCAAATGCCAGGTTCAAAAGCATTGTGTATGTCGTAAACTGTAATTTCAGATGGTTTTCGCGTTAACACATAACCACTTTTGCGGCCGTGTGCTTTTGTTACAATTCCTGTGGCTTTGAGTGAGCTTAAAATATGGTCGAGGTATTTGTATGAAATTTCCTGATTTTTTGCAATATCTTTCTGGTAAATGCCTTTTTCATTGGCGTTTAATGCAATTTCAAGAACTGCCCTTATTCCATATCTTGTTTTTGTGCTAAATTTCAAAGCTACATTTTTTTAGTTAAAATTTCTTCGGTGTCGAAATTGAAAACAAAGTTAATAAAAACCTTATTTTTAACCTTCACCAGCCCCATAAGTTTCTGTGGCGGGTCAATTTCAAAATCAGTCAGTTTTAGAGTAAAACTACCACCGAGTAAATAACCTTTTTCAAGATTTGATTCAACCCGGCATGGGACAACATATTCACGTGACACACCTGCTATTGATATTTCAGTTTTAAAATTGGTTAATCCGGTGGTTTCGTCGAAATCGGCCAGCTCTTTTTGTTCAATAAAAATTTTGATGAAAGGGTAGTTGCCTGCATCCACCATTTCTTTAAAATCTTGAATCATCCGGTCATTAGGGCCTGTAAAATCATCAACTGCTATTTGTATTTCTCTAAAAGAACCGTTTTTTGTGGCAGTTTCCGAAGCTTCGCTGATTGAGGGACTGACATTTATTAATTCAAACTCATTTACATTTGATGACCCCTTTATTGAAATATAATTTTCATATTCGGTTTTCCCGTCGGTATCAGTTCTGCCTGATGCAAAACTTAAGGATTGCATTGAAGCAAAAATTGCAAGCAGGAAATAATATGTTATGAATTTCAATCTCAAAATGATTGTTCTGATAAATTAAGTGGGGTGCCCGTTGATTTTACGGGCAACCCTTCAATTTTCTTTATTTTTAAAATGAGATGGCTGCTTCGAGCACCAGCCCATTGAATTTTCCTCCGTCGATGTCGCCATGTGCAGCACCTTCGTATTCCTGGTTCACGTAATCGAGCTTCACCAACACGTTGTTTACCATGTACCAGCCGCCACCAATATTAAACCGGTTTACTGATGAATCGTTATTGTCTGATACCTTGTTGAGGCGAGTGCCAACATAAAAACTTCCCAATCTGTAGATAGCCTGCAGGGCTGTTTGGGTAAAGTGCTGGTCGTTTCCACCCCGAACACCTTTCATGTTTTCGTAAATTCCAAACAGTTCGAGGCCGTGGAATTGTAGAAATAAATTGGCCATGTAACTGTTCATTTCGGTTTGTCCGCTTCCGGGCGACCATCTTCCTGAACGGAAATTGTCTCCCTCGGCATCTGCCGTTTGCATTACATTGTAATAGCGTGCACCGGCACGGTCGCCGTCCCACAGGTATGAACCACTGTGGCCTTCGCCAACATGATATCCGGACAGGGTGCCCCGCACTCTCAGGTCGTCAGTAAGGTAATTATCGTATCCCAGCTTCCAGTTAAAAACAAGGTCTTCACCAATATCATTTCCGCGTCCGTAGTTCATGCGCCCGTTGTTGGTCCCCACAAGCGCCAGAAAACCGTTTTTGCGAAACAGAATTTCCAATCCGGGGTTTGTAGTGTAGGCATCCATAATCCAGTTGCCCACAAACGGATTATTAATTACAAAAGCATTGTTGCTGCGGTAAAAATGGGCATCGCCATAGTTGGGCATCATCACACCAGCTTTTATGGTAAAATTTTTCATCAGGTTGTTGGCCGATGGCAAAAACGGAAATTTGTCGATGGTGAGATAACCGCCCTCAACCCATGCATCGTTGTGGTGGCGCGATGACATGTAGTTATTGATATACAACTGGATACCTGGAGCCAAATCTGCAGTGATATTCAGATTTGCAGTTGGAAGGTTAAAGTTATTTTTCAAATCAATTAACTCAACTGGTGCTTCGTGGTCGAGCATTTGCAACTGTAAGGCAAAATCACCTCCTATTTTTACTTTCAGGCTTTCAAATTCTTTGTCATCTATTTGCGGTTTTTCAAATTGCTGTGCAAATACGCCAAGGCTAAACAAAACGGCCAGGCCGGTTAAAATCATTTTTGTGTTCATCTTCCTTTTAAATTTTAATTGTTTTGTACTAATTCTGTTTTCTGAATTTTATTTGTTTTTCGCAGAAAGTTCATCCCTGCTTTTATTGAATTTGAAACTGTACTTCACAGTAACTTTATCGTCAGTTTCTACTGCACCAAACATGGCTGTTGGAGGTTCAATGCCAAAATCGGTCATTTTTAACGTGGCTTCTCCCATTACAGATAACTTGTTGCCTGAATCGAGCTGGTAGTCGGAAGTGACATTCACTGTTTCCGATTTACCTGCAATGGTTAACGTTCCGGTCAAATCAATTTTACCGTCCGCAAGTTTTGCTGCATTGCCCTGGTTCATTTGAAACTTTATTTCCGGATGTTTTTTTTCCTTTAAAGCATCGTGTGCTTTGTTGTTCATTATCCGTTTGTCGCTCAAAATGTCTGCTACTGCGCAGGTAAAGTACACCGACGAAATTTCCGTGATGTTACCTTCATTCATTGTAATGCTGGTTTCACCACTAAAAGTTTCAGCTACCATCTCCCAGTCGTGTAAGTTAGAAGTCCCCGAAACTGTTAATTCACTGTTCTCTTTGTCTAAAATAAAATCTTGCTGAGCGGTTGCAACTATCGAGAAAGTTGCGGTTAAAATGCTCAATGCGAGATATCTGAAAGCATTCTTTTTCATTGTTATAAAATTTAATTTACTATTCATCCTATTCATCCTATCAATTTAGTAGGACAAAGTAATAAAAAGTATTCCGAAAAAATGTGGGATTAGAAAATGTTTAAAAGCAGATTTATTAAACTATTAACATTGGAGATTTGTTATCATTCTGTTTGTCAAAGCCTTTCAAAACAAGTCTATGTGTCTGAAGTTTAGTTCAATATAAAATACGAAGAAATTTTACCTCAAAGGGATAGAATAGAGATATTCAAAATTTGGGAATTTTTGTCCAGTCTATTGTATATTTATCATAGGTGAATTTAACTTTGTATCTTTATTGTAGTCTGTTAATATAGTTCAGGCATTGTGTCAGTCATTTTGGTAGCACGGGCAGTAAGATTAAGAATTAATTCAGCAGCAATAAAGAATATTTCAGGTGCAGAGAGCAATTATAATACTACTTTTCATTTTATCAATTAAAACGGTTGCCCAGGTAAAAACCACTGGCACACCCTACGTTGTTAATTACAATAAAAGTGTGTACAGCGCAGGCACCCAAAATTGGGGAATTGCGCAGGATGAGAATGGATTTATGTACTTTGCCAATAATGATGGCATTTTACGTTTCGACGGGTTCCACTGGGATTTAATTGAAATTTCACGGTCCGCCCCGGTAAGATCAATTGCTGTTGATGAAGAAAACCGCGTGTTTGCAGGCCTGAATAACGATTTTGGCGTGTTGCAGCAAAACGGTACAAATCCTCCTTCTTTTCAAAGCCTCCGGCACTTGCTGCCCAACCCGGATATTGAATTTGGAGAAATTTGGAAAATTCATGAAATCCCGCAGGGAATTGTTTTCCAGTCTTTCGATTACCTGTTCTTACTCAACAATAATCAAATTGAAGTCATAGAACCCCAAAGCAGGTTTCATTTTTCTTTTAATGTTAACGGTCGTCTGTTTTTACATGAACCTGAAGTTGGGCTGTTTGAATATATTAACGGAATGATCAATAAAGTTCCTTGGGCAGGGGATTTGAAAAATACTGAAATCTGGTCGATATTGGAAATAAAGGATAACCACCTGCTAATTGGAACAAGAAATAACGGGATCTACAAGTTTGAAAACGGAATACTTAGCAGATGGGCTACTCCGGCTGATGAATTAATTTCAAAGAATAAGTTATTCAGCGGCTCAAAAATTATGGATGACCAATTTGTATTTGGGACGATTTTGGATGGAATTGTTATTACCGATACCGATGGTAATATTTTGCAGCACATCAATCGCGCCAGAGGGCTGCAAAACAACACGGTTCTAAGTGTTTTTTCCGACAGGAAAAATAATGTATGGCTTGGGCTCGATAATGGAATTGATTAAATTGAAATTAATTCGCCACTGAGTTTTATTACCGAAAATGAGGGCCTGGGAACTGGTTATTGCAGCAAGGTTTTTCAGGATAAACTCTATTTGGGAACAAACCAGGGATTATATGTAAAGTCGTTTACTAATTTTTCGGAAAGTGAAGAAACTTTTAAGCTGGTGGAAAATACTGTCGGGCAGGTGTGGTCGCTCGATATTTTTGACGATCAGTTAATTTGTGCCCATAACTCAGGAACTTTTCTTATTCAAAACGACCGTGCTGTAAATATTAGTGAAGAAGAAGGGGCATGGAAATACATCAGGCTAAAAGAAAACCCGGATTTGTTACTGGGGGGCCACTACAACGGGCTTGTGTTGCTGCAAAAAACATCAACTGGCTGGGCTTTTTACAAAAAAGTGAAAGGGTTTAATGAATCGAGCCGGTTTCTTTTCGAGGATGACAAAGGAATTATTTGGATCAGTCATGGCGGGAAAGGAGTTTTCAGGGTACGGCTGAACGAAACAAAAGACAGTGTTGTTCAATACCGCATTTACACTGAAACCGACGGCCTGCCATCAAACGAAAATAATATTTTATTTTCCCTGAATAATGAATTTTTCATTTCTGGTATCGATGGTATTTATAGCTATCAGGAATCTTCTGATTCTTTTAAAATCTATGAACAGTTTAATGAGTTATCTTCCCTTAATGGTCAGTTGCTAACTTTAAAAACCGACGAATCGGGAAATATATGGTTTATCGCCCAGAATGAGTCGGGTGTGCTGCGCCGCAACGAAGACCTGAATTATACTAAAATAACGGCTCCTTTTAAGCAGCTGGACGACAAATATGTGAACGGTTTTGAGTTTGTGTATCCGTATAGTAGCGACCATGTTTTTTGGGGGTTGGATAATGGATTTGCCCACTACTCGTCAAAAATTCTTAAATCCTATTCCGAAGAATTTCAGTGCTTCATTACAAAAGTGGAAATGCTATCTGTCGATTCTACTATCTACTTTAATCCAAATTATTTAAATGTTGATGTTGAAATACCTTTCAGAAAAAACGCGCTCAGGTTTCATTTTGCCTCTCCATTTTTTGAAAATTTGGAACAACTGCAGTTTAGCTATTATCTGGAAAATTATTCAGAAGAATGGTCGGGCTGGACATCGGACAGTTACCGCGATTTTACCAACCTGCCCGAAGGGGATTATACCCTGAAAATAAAAGCAAAAAATATTTATGATGTTGAAAGTGAGGTGTCTGCATTTAGTTTTACAGTACTTCCTCCCTGGCACCGCTCTCAGTTGGCCTATTTGGCCTACTTCATTTTTAGTGTTTGGCTGATTTTTCTTATCTATAAATTTGTACTCTACCGAATTGAATTGTCGCGGAAAAAAGAGGGACTAAAACATGAAGCAGAACTTCAGAAAAAGGAAGAACAATTCCAGCATCAGGCATTGGTAGCCGAAAAAGAGATTATCCGGCTGCGAAATGAAAAACTTCAAAATGAAATCCTTCACCGCGACAAAGAACTGGCAAATCAAACCATGAATATCATTCATAAAAATAAGTCGTTTCTCCAAATCAAAGAAGAAATACAACATTTGATGAATAAAACTAACGACAGCCAGCTTAAATCCAAACTGATATCATTGAACAGAAAGCTGAACAAAGAGATAGATAACAAACAACAAAATCAAATATTCGAAACCTATTTTGACGAGGTGCATGAAGATTTTTTTAAACATTTAAACCAAAAATTTCCTGATTTATCACCACGGGAGATGAGGCTTTGTGCGTATATAAGAATGAACTTAACGTCAAAAGAGATTGCTGCTTTGTTGAATATAACTGAAAGGGGCGTTGAAATCAGCCGCTATCGTTTACGGAAAAAACTGAATCTTTCGCGTGATACCAATTTATCTACCTTCTTATCTAACATCTGATGCAATTACTTCTCTCATGTAATACCCCTTTTCTTTTTTTGTAGTATTTGTTTTATTACGCATCCTAATTTTAATATACTTATAATCAACATATTATATTTATATTGATGTATTTTTGATGTATTTGCATTTACAGGTTGAAGTATTTTTGTAGCGTTGTTACTTATGGTATACCGGATTTAATGCTGCATTTTTGGATTTAATATTTTTAAAAATTTTGTAATAAAAAATGTTAAATTGAATCCTATGAAAAAAATTCTTTTTTTCTTTTTATGTTCGCTTTTTACGCTCGGAGCATTTGCGCAGCAAATTACACTTAACGGTGTAGTAACTGCGGCAGATGACGGACAACCCTTACCGGGAGTGTCGGTAGTCGTACAAGGAACGACAAATGGTACAGTTACTGATATTGATGGAAATTATCAGTTGGAAGTACCGCAAGATGCAGTTATCCAGTTTTCTTTTATTGGTATGAAGTCACAGGAAATACCGGTAAACGGCCGCACTGAGATAAACGTTGCACTTGAGAGCACTGCTTTTGACGTGGATGAAGTTGTGGTAGTTGGTTATGGTGTACAAAAGAAAGCCTTAACCACCGGTTCTAACCTGAATGTTCAAGGTGAGGACATTGCGGAAATGAATACTGGTACTGCAATGGAGGCTCTGCAAGGCGTGGCTCCAGGGATAAGTATTACCAGAAACAATGGCGCACCTGGTTCAGGTACCAGGGTTACCATTCGTGGTTTGGGAACAATCGGTAATTCAGATCCATTATATATTGTTGACGGAGTCGCCGTTGGAAATATCGATTATTTGAATGCTTCGGACATTGAATCCATTGATGTTTTAAAAGATGAAGCATCTGCAGCAATTTA